>CAZWGD010000077.1:0-8286 GCA_964633235.1 uncultured Desulfobacteraceae bacterium
ACGTCTACAGTACGGAAAACTGAAGAATGATCAGATCATGACCACTGAGGCGGACTACTGTATTGCCGGATGCCACAACTGCCATGCCCAGATCCACGAACTCAGCGACCATTACGGCGGCGGCTACGGTGTCGTTCACATGTGGACCCTCATCTGCCTCTCCCTGGGGATACTGGGCCCCAATGAACGCGCCTATCTTAACGACGACCTCAAGGATGTGGACGTATTTCATCCTGAATCGGAGATGTAAACCCATCAACCCCGAACGGAATGGATGTTGGCAAAGACCCCTTTACCATATCTGCGAGTGAAAGGCCGTATGATCAATTCTGTACCGGTGGGGGTATAAACGACCGGCCTGCGAAGATGACAACCCGCAAATCATGCCACGGGTGCCCAGCGCCGGCGGCTGACCTGGAGGAAAAATGATCGTTGCCAGAAGAAAACCCTTTGATGAGATCATGACCATGCTGAAGGACTACAAAAAGGTCCTGACGGTGGGTTGCGGCACCTGCGTGGCCGTCTGCCTCGCCGGCGGCGAAAAGGAAGTCGACGTGCTGAACGCTGAACTGGATATGGCCAGGAAACTGGCCGACAACCCCATTGAACTTGGCGCCCAGACCCTGGAACGGCAGTGTGACATGGAGTATCTGGACCAGCTGGAAGGCGTGGTTGATGAATACGATGCGCTGCTCTCCATGGCCTGCGGTGTCGGCGTTCAATTTCTATCGGACCGCTACCCTAATAAACCGGTACTGCCCGCGGTCGACACCTCGGGGTTGGCCGCCAACCTTGCGGTTGGCTGGTACGAAGAGCGCTGCCGGTCATGTGAAAGCTGCATGCTGGGGTGGACCGGCGGGATCTGTCCCATGACCATGTGCGCCAAAAGCCTTCAAAACGGCCCCTGCGGCGGCACCAATAACGGGCAATGCGAGATCAGCTCTGAACAGGACTGCGCGTGGTACCGAATTTACCAGCGTCTGGCCGAGCAGGACCGACTTGATTGTATCCATGAATACCATCCGGCCGCCGAGTGGAAGGATCAGACACCGCGAACACTGATTCAACCGGGCTATGCCCCAGCGGAAACGGATGAAAAGAAATAAAAGGTATCTTATTATGAGCATAGAGGGAAACGGTTACAAATCGGGCAGCAACTTGGAAAAGGTGTTAAAGGCGGGACATTTCGCGTTTACCGGGGAGTTGGGTCCGCCCCGCGGTACAGATGCCGAAGAAGTCCGTAAAAAAGCCCAGTTCCTCAAGGGCAAAGTGGATGCCGTTAATATTACGGACAACCAGACTGCCATGGTACGCATGTCCAGCTGGGCCGCCAGTCTTCTGATTATTCAAGAAGGACTTGAACCCAATTTTCAGATGGTATGCCGGGATAGAAACCGCCTGGCCATGCAAGCGGATATTCTCGGCGCCTATACCCACGGCATCCGCAATATGCTCTGTCTTTCCGGTGACCACTGCAAATTCGGCGACCATCCCAATGCTAGAGGCGTGTTCGACATCGACTCCATGCAACTGATTCACATGGTCAAAACCATGCGGGATGACGGCAAATTCCAGGGTGGAGCCGATATCCACGAGCCTCCTAAAATATTCATTGGGGCAGCGGCCAACCCCTTCGCCGACCCCTTTGAGTGGCGGGTACATCGCTTGGCCAAAAAAATCAATGCCGGCGTTGACTTCATCCAGACCCAGTGCATCTATAACATGGAGAAATTCCGGGAATGGGTAAAACAGGCCAACGACATGGGACTCGCCGAAAAGGTGTACATCCTGGCCGGAGTCACCCCCATGAAGAGTGTGGGTATGGCCAAATACATGAAAAGCAAGGTCCCGGGGATGGACGTACCCGATGAGGTCATCAAGCGTCTGCAGGGCGCCAAAAAAGGCCAGGTAGCCGCCGAAGGCATTAAGATGGCCTGTGAACAGATCGAAGAGTTCAAAGAGATGAAAGGTGTGGCCGGTGTTCACCTTATGGCCATAGAATGGGAGCATAAGGTCCCTGAAATCGCGGAGATGGCCGGGGTCTTACCAAGGCCAGAGCTCTAAACCGCATACCATGCTGACATGGGCCCCTTTTGAGCACCGGGGCCCATAACCGTTGCCAAGCACGGATAGTAGGCATCAATCCCGGCGTTTATGGCCGGTATTGAGACCGCAAAAGCAGGATCGAACGCTACATAGGATAAGATGGGCATTCAGGGCTAACCGTTCACCCTATCTAGCGCAACAATCCTGCGATAGCTTCCATATCCAGATGCTTACACATATGCGCCGCCAGGGCGTCATAGGCCCTGTCCCTGGCCGTAAAACCCGTCTCCCGGCCTACCGCAAAACCTCCCAATCCCACCAGATCAAGCCATTTTCGGGTGATGTCCGGGGTATCGAAAAATCCGTGCATATAGGTGCCCAGAATCCTTCCCTCGGCAGCCATACAACCGTCCTCGTCACGGCACTCCACCTGGTTGCGTCCGGCGACATCCAGCAGGGCCCTTCCGGCATGCCGCCGGGTTTGCCCCATGTGAATCTCGTAGCCTGTACCGTCGATCCCCTCCCAGGTAAAGGTCGTTAAGGTGGTGGTCTTGGGGGCCTTCAAGACGGTTTCCACCGGCAGAAGATCCAGACCGGAAGTCATGCCCGGCCGGCCCTCGGTACCGTGCGGATCATGCACGGCCCTTCCCATCATCTGATAGCCGCCGCAAATGCCGAGCAGGTACCCGCCTTCCCGGGCAAAGGCCTTCAGTCGGCTGCTCCACCCCGAGTCGTGAAGCCATTGAAGATCATGGCGGGTGTTCTTTGAGCCGGGAATGATCACCGCCGCAAAAGGGGTGAGGGCCTGGGGCTGTTCAATGAAGTAAAGATTCAGGCCCTGGATGTCCATGAGGGGATCGAAGTCAGTGAAATTGGAAATGTGGGGGATGCGGATCACGCCCACGGCGGGAAAATTGCGCTTATCCGGTAAAATCCGTACGGGACTTTCGATGGCCACTGAATCCTCATCCTGGATGTTGAAATGGGTGTACCAGGGCAGCACACCGAAAACCGGTTTGCCCGTTTTTTCAGCAATCCACCTGGACCCCTCGTTAAACAGGGAGCTGTCTCCCCTGAAGCGGTTAATGATAAAACCGGCCACCCGGTCGCGCCATTGCCTGGGAATGATCTCTAGGGAACCGACGATCTGAGCGAAAACCCCGCCTCTATGGATGTCCGCCACCAGGACCACAGGTGCCCGCGCATATTCAGCCATGGGAAAATTGACAATGTCGCTGTTCATGAGGTTGACCTCGGCACAGGAGCCGGCCCCCTCCATTATCACCAAATCGCAGGTGTCTCTCAGCCGCTCCAATGCGTGGGTGGCGGTGTCAAAAAGCCGCGATTTCATGGTGTGGTATTCACGGGCCGAGGTGTCGGCCGCCACCTTGCCCAGAAGCACCATCTGGGATCCGATATCACTGGTGGGTTTCAGCAAAATCGGATTCATATCCACATGGGGGACCGTTCGAGCCGCTTCCGCCTGAACGATTTGGGCCCGCCCCATTTCAAGCCCCTCGGGGGTTACCCCCGAGTTGTTGGACATATTTTGCGCTTTGAAGGGTAATACCCGGACACCCCGGCTGTGGAAAAACCGACACAGGCCGGCAACCACGACACTTTTACCCACGTCTGAACCGGTGCCAAGGACCGATATGCATTGTGCGCCTTTTGTTTTTTTGGCCGTACTCTCCATGGAATGTATCGTCCCTATTTGATAGTATACTTATGTGCATATCCCCGGGGGGTATACATGAAGTTGAGAAATTGGCGGGATGTGCTGTTCCCGATGAATATGATGGTCTGCATATCCGCATAAGCCTGGTCGAGGGCTTTCAGCGGAACAATGGTCACATCCTGGTTTTTGCGCATGGCCCCTACCACAACACCCACCGGGGTTTCAGCGTTCCGGTACCGCAGGACGATCTTTTGGGCTTTCTTGATGTAATCTCTTCTTTTTTTGCTCTTAGGATTGTAAAGAACAATCACGAAATCCCCTTGGGCTGCGGCTGCGAGACGTCTTTCAATCACCTCCCAGGGGGTCAACAGGTCACTGAGACTGATCACGGCAAAATCATGGGTCAGAGGGGCGCCCAACAGGGAGGCCCCCGAACTCAAGGCCGGTATACCGGGCACTACTTCCACCCGCAGGGGTGGGTTTGGATCGCCGGCCTCTTTCTCCCCGGTCGGTGGAACAATGGTGATTTTCCTTTTTTCGCAGATTTCAAAGGCCAGCCCGGCCATGGCATAGATCCCCGAGTCACCGCTGCAGACAATGGCACAGGAGTTTCCCGACAGGGCCACGTTGATGGCATCCTGAACCCGATCGACCTCCCGGGTCATGCCTGTGGCGATAATGCGCTTCCCATGGATCAATGGCCGGATCAAATCGATATATGTGGTATATCCCGCGACCGTATCCACACTTTCCAACACCGCCGCGGCTCTTCCCGAGATGTGATCCATACTTCCCGGGCCGATGCCTACAATGTAAAGCGCTCCCTGGCGATGGCCACAGTCACGTTTTTTGTCGATTGTTTGGGAACGATCAGTTCTCCCATTTTGGCTGCAAGTATTGCCGATGCTTCGCATACGCTTTTCACTCCGATATGTTTTTCCACCACGGCCGATGGGTTTTCAATGCCGTCAACCCGCTTTAATTCCACTTTTCCAAAAAACTGAAGGGGGATATCCAGCGCTTCAGCCAGGTTCAGCAGTCCCGGCTCATCGGCTTTCAAGTCGACGGTTCCCACCCGGGCCAAGCTGTTTTTCGAAAGGCCGAACCTTTTTAGCACCTGAAAAAGCAGTTCCTGAATCTCTCTTTGGGGGGTGTTCCGATTGCATCCGATGCCGGCTGCAAGGCTTCTCGGCCGGAGCACCAGCACTTCAGGCGGCAAATCAACCACCCGATCATCCACAAACACGCCGGTTATTCCGTCTGTAAAAACCGGATGAGACCAAGTGTCTTCCGGTTTGGCGTTGGCAGTTCCCTGGAAATCCGTCCCGGACGGCAGGAGGCTGTTTTGAGGAATGGCTCCGCAAAGCAGTCCGAAGGGATCATACAGGCCAAGCTTTTCCCCCTTTAGAAGCGCCATGCTCACGGTTTTTATGGCACTCGGATTTTCAATAAACAGCCCCCTTTCAGTTGCCAGCAGATCAACAGCCGGGACGGCGTTCACATCCGTTGCTGTCGTAATCACCGGTATTGCTCCAATAACTGCTGCCACCTGTTCGGCAAGCCGGTTACCACCTCCGATATGGCCGGAAAGAAGGCTGATAACGTGATTTCCCCTTTCATCCATGACCACCACGGCCGGATCAATGCGTTTATGCCGCATATGAGCGGCGATCATGCGTACGACAATCCCCGTGGACATGATGAAAATATGTCCGTCATAAGCGTTGAACTTCTCGCCCACGGCATCTGCCAGCCGCTCAAACCGTATCGTGGAAATGCCCGCACCCTGATCTGATTCCGGTCCGGCCTCTGTTTGCGGATCAAGACCGGCGGAAAGATACAGCTCCGCGCGGGATAAGCTAGGCGCGATTTTGAGGGCCATCCGCCGGCCGTTGGGGGTAAGCGCCCATACAGCCGTGCGCTTGGACTTCTGCTTAGGCATATGCTTTCTCACCGTCCCTTTCCCAATGGATCCGCCTTTCGGAACCCATGGGAAAAGTGCTTGTCGTAGAGCTTTGATTTGTATTTTAATGTTTCCGGACGCACATCCAGCACCTTCCCGGCAATAATCAGGGCCTGCCGGGTAATGCCGGCTTCCTTGACCGTTTGGACCAGTGCCTTCAGCGTTGTGTAGAGGATCTTCTCATCCGGTCTGCTGACCCGATAGGCCACGGCACAAACCGCCTCCCCGCCGTAGGCCTTGGCCAGAATATCCGCCACCTGGTCAATGAGCCCTATACTGAGATAGATGACCATAGTGGTCTGGTGACCGGCCAGGGATTCCAGAGACTCGAGCTCCGGAACCGGTGTCCGCCCCGCCATGCGGGTTAAAATCAGGGTTTGGGAGACCTCCGGGAGCGTATATTCCACACCCATGGCTGCCGCCGCCGCAAAGGCGGCGGTAACGCCGGGGATTACCGTGTAGGGAATGGCCTTGCCGTCAAGCGCCGCCATCTGTTCAAATATGGCGCCATAGAGGCTCGGATCTCCCGTGTGAAGTCGTACCACCCGTTTGCCGGCTCTGAAAAAGCCTTCCATGGCATCCACGATCTCCATCAGGTTCATGGCGGCACTATTGAGCCTGACGGCTTCCGGCCGGGTCCACTTCAACACCGCCCGGGGAACCAGTGAGCCCGCATAAATCACCGCATCGGCCGTCATCAGGGCTTGCTGCCCCTTTACCGTTATCAAATCCGGATCACCCGGTCCGGCACCCACAAACATCACCGCATGGGCGGGCGTTTTCCGGTCGTTGGCCTGTTTTGGTTCCTTGGTCATGGCTTCTCCCCCGATATTATCCATACCGGATTCAGGGCCTCGAGTCGCGCCCCCCACGGCATTTCCCGACCGCGGCTGACCTGGACCTGCGTAAGGCCGGTCTCGAACCCCATCCGTTTCAAGGCGTTCAGCACCCCGTCAACACTGCTGATGAGCACCGTGTTGATCACGATTCTACCCCCGCTCCCCAGGCGGCCCGCGGCCGCGGCCACGATGGCGGCGACCTTTTTTCCGCCGCCGCCGATAAACACGCGATCCGGATCGGGAAGGCGCTCAAGGCCTTCCGGAAGGTCGGCCCGCACCGTCTCCAATCGCCCGACCCCGTAGTGCCGCTTATTTTCCTCGATCTGTGCGATCCTGGACCGTTCTTTCTCAACGGCCACGATTTTCCCGTCTCCCAAGAGCAGGGATGCTTCCAGGCCCACGGAACCGCTCCCCGCGCCCAGGTCCCACAACACCTGTCCCGCAGAAAGGCGCAGCTTGGAAAGGGATACCGCGCGCACCTCCGCCTTGGTGATCAGTCCCCCCTCACGGGCGTATGACGTCTCGGGCATGCCCAGAAAGAGGCGCCGATGGCGGTTCTGTTTTTTTTGGGGGACCCCGCTCCGCAGGATCACCACGTTGGGGTTTGAAAACCGGGTGCGGGAGGCGCTGGCCAAATCAAACCACCGAACCCTCTCCCCGGAAGTTCCCAACTGTTCCAGGACACACATCTCGATGCCGGTGATGCCGTTATCAGTGAGCCAGGATGCGATCCAGGCCGGATTTTTTTTGGGATCCGTCAGTACGGCCACCTTGCGGGCGCTTTTTAAAAGCCCCTTCAGTTCCTGCTCGCAATTTCTTCCGTGCAGGCTGATCACCTCCGCATCATGCCACGGTTCCTTGATTCTGGAAAACGCCGCGGCCACGGAAGAAATGTTGGGGTATACCACCACCCTTTCCGCGCCGAGGGCCGCCACCATGCGTCCGCCGATACCGAAAAACAACGGATCCCCCGATGTCAAAACCACTACGGATTTGGTCTGCATGCGTTCCGTGATCAACTGGATCAGCTCTCCGATCTCCCTGGTGATCTCTATTTTTTCCGAGGGTAAGTCACGGAAGCCATCCAGCAGGCGCCTTCCACCGACGATGACATCCGCATGCTGAATCAAGGCCAGGTGCCTTGCGGTCAAGTCGTCGGGCGACATCCCCATACCGATAATGGTTACCGGCGTCATCATGGCTTTCACTCCCTTGTTGGAATCAATAGCGGATTAATTTAGGTAATGCATAAACAGTAAAGTCATATCGCCACCAGGGTTCTGAAACAGATCATCTGATTACCGCCCGGCATGGTCGATGTCTTCGCGCCTTGGGGATGATTTTTTTTTTGAATCGAAAGCCATCCCGCCCTCGAAATCAAGGATAACCCCCCGCACATGCACCGACGGTCCGGCAAACCGCCGGGCCGTGCCCACCATGCGCCGTCCCACCTGCAGGATAACCTCGGGATAGGTATCCCTGAGCAGAAAAAAGGCATGCCTGGCGGTATTGGCATGCTGTATGGTTTCCGCCAGTTCCCGGTTTCCCGTCGCATCTAAGGCCCATTCCGCAAGACGGTCCAACGTAAGGCGAGATGTGGCGGCATGGGTATGGGGGATTCCCTGAGCCATCTTAACGGCCTTTCCAAAAAACACGCACAAGCGGACCGATCCGAGTTTCAATCCTGAAGCGGCCGTCAAGGCATCTTTAAAAAAGTCACCTATCTGAATGAAGGCCTCTTCCGGTAGATGCAGCCATAG
>CAZWGD010000078.1:0-8276 GCA_964633235.1 uncultured Desulfobacteraceae bacterium
GTTGTGGCCCTTTCCTATGAATTTGCGACCCTGACGACAGCCGTCTTGGTGTCGATTTTGCTGCTCAGTCTGGCGCGATTGAATTATCTGGCGGTCATTAAGCGGATTTCCACGGCGCTGGTGTTTTTGATCTTTCTATGGGTGCTGCTCCCCCTCACCTACCCGGGTGATCCGCTTTTTCATCTAGGCCCCATGGCGGCGACCCGTTCGGGTATCACGCTTGCCGCCCAAATCAGCCTGAAATCGACGGCTATCCTTCTGGGGTTGACAGCCTTGATTGCTACCATGAACACTGCCGCGCTGGGGCATGCGCTGGCCTGCATGCATATCCCTGAAAAACTCGTTTACCTGCTCCTGATAACCTACCGGTATTTGTTTTTAATCGAACAGGAGTTTCAGGACCTTCTGCGGGCTGCCAAGATCAGGGGATTCCGACCCGGCACCAATCTCCACACCTATCGGACCCTTGCCTTTATCGTCGGCATGGTGTTCGTGCGCGCGTCGGCGCGGGCCGAGCGCGTCCACCAGGCCATGCTTTGCCGCGGTTTCAACGGCCGTTTTCACAGTCTAGGTGATTTTCAACCCTCCCTTTGGAACCGCATCTTTTTAATCGCTATGACCGTGGTCGTCATAGGCATCTTGCTTCTTGAACGCCTATCCATGGTTTGGTAAACAGAATGCATCGGATCGGTTGAAAAAAAATGAACAGGCAACCCCCTATTATAGAACTGGAGAATATTTCCTTTTCCTATTTGAACGGACACCCGGTTTTACATGAGGTCGACTTTAAGTTTTATCCGGGAGATCGTGTGGGACTGGTAGCACCCAACGGCTCCGGCAAAACCACCCTGTTTCACCTCATCATGGGACTCCTTAGACCAACTGCCGGTGTGATGCGCATATTCGGCCGCACCGTCTCGAAGGAAAGGGATTTTATCCCTGTCAGACGTAAAATCGGCCTCCTGTTCCAGGATTCCGATGACCAACTGTTCAGCCCCACGGTCATGGAAGATGTGGCCTTTGGACCGCTTAACCTGGGAAAAGGCCGGGCGGGCGCCGTGCGCATAGCTGAAGAAACCTTGGCGTCCCTGGGATTATCCCACTATGGAGATAGAATCACTTTCACACTGTCCGGTGGTGAAAAACGGCTCGTTTCCCTGGCCACGGTCCTTGCCATGAGGCCGGAAGTCCTGCTCCTGGACGAACCCGTTAGCGGCCTGGATGCCGGCACCCGGGAGCGCATCATCGCCGTTCTAGGCGACCTTGAGATCTCCCTATTTCTAATTTCCCATAATTTGGATTTTTTATCCAAATTGACCCATAAGGTTTACACCATGGAAGGGGGTAAGATCAACGTTGACCCGTCCGTCCATCTTCATGAGCACAGGCATATTCATCCCCATGGGACCTATCCCCATGAGCACAGCTAGAGCCCGATGTTAATCCTGTCGTTCTGGACAGTGAAATGAATCGAAAAAAAATTATATTTGTCATCGGCGGATGCAGGAGCGGCAAAAGTGGTTACGCCCTCGATTTGGCCCAACGAATTCCCGGAGAAAGAAGAATCTTCATGGCCACCTGCATCCCCCGTGATCCGGAGATGCAGCAACGCGTGAAACACCATCAGGCGGACCGGGATGCCAGCTGGACCACCCTGGAGATTCCCGTTCATTTATCCCAGGCCATAACCGGTGCCAGTCCCAATGCCGACGTCATCGTTGTTGACTGCCTCACCCTTTGGCTGAACAACCTGTTTGACGACAACAGCGCGTCCACAATCATGAGTGTCCATACCAGGCGCCTGACCGATGCCCTGGCTGCTTCCCATTGTCCTGTGATTCTTGTCTCCAATGAAGTCGGTATGGGAATTGTCCCGGGCGAGCTTCCGGTTAGAGAGTACCGGGATGTTATGGGATATGTAAATCAGGCCGTCGCGGCATGCGCTGATACGGTGGTTTTCACCGTGGCCGGTATCCCCATTCCCATCAAGGGCGAAGCATGAACCTCAAGTTCATACAGCCCCTTTTGGCGGCAATCCGGTTTATCACCATTATCCCAGTGGGTAAAACTGATCGATTTGATCCCGGAGGGATGGTCCCCTTCTTCCCTCTCGTGGGACTGATGATCGGCTTCCTTTTATGGATCTTTGACGGGATGGTCGCCCACCTATGGTCACGCCCGGTGGTGGCGGTCCTGGACGTGGTATTTTTGGCGGCCCTCAGCGGCGCCTTTCATCTGGATGGGTTGGCTGACACGGCGGACGGTCTCTTCAGCCACCGGTCCAGGGAACAGGCCATGATGATCATGAAAGACAGCCGCGTAGGGGCCATGGGGCTGGTCACTATCACGCTTTCCCTGGCGCTGAAATGGGCGGGGATTACAGAACTGGGTGACCCTGAACGCTTGGCCTTGATCATCGTACCGGCCTATGCGCGGGCGGGCATACTCTTCGGCATCAAGTTTCTTCCCTATGGCCGTCCCGACGGGGGCACCGGGCATGGATTCTTCGAAAACCCGTTATCCATCAGGGCCTTTTCAGGCTTGGCGGTGATCGTCGCGCTTTCTTTTTTTCTGGGATGGATGGCGATCTTCATCAACATCATGTTCACGGCCATAACCGTGGTCTTGTTAATCTTGTTTAAGAAAAGCATGGGGTGCATTACCGGAGATATGCTGGGTGCCATGTGCGAGGTTACCGAGAGTGTTTTGTTTTTGATGATGGCCATACATCTGACCTAGCCCTTAAGGCTTTGGCCGAGCCCGCTGTTTCCCGCTGAAAGCGGCCGGAAAAGATCCTTGCATTGACAATTTAAAAAATGCACTCTGAGGTGTAAAAACCAGGCAATCCTAAATAAAAAGAGAGGAGGTCGCCCAATGACGATTATAGCCCCATCCATACTATCCGCGGATTTTGCAAGGCTCGGAGCGGAAATTAGCGCCGTCGAGCGGTCAGGGGCGGATTGGATCCACGTCGATGTCATGGATGGCCACTTCGTTCCCAATCTAACCCTGGGGCCACCGGTTATCAAAGCGGTGCATCAGGCTACCCATCTGCCCCTGGACGTACACTTAATGATCGAGAACCCGGAACGATACATCACCGCTTATGCCAAGGCCGGGGCCTCCATAATTTCAGTTCATGCCGAGACCTGCGTTCATTTGAATCGGGTCCTGGCCGGGATCCATGAAGCCGGAGCCCAGGCCGGTGTGGCCCTCAATCCATCCACTCCGCTGGCGGCCGTGGATTGGGTCCTTGAATATGCAGACCAGGTTGTGATCATGAGCGTCAACCCGGGGTTCGGCGGCCAGCAATTCATTCCCAACAGCCTGGCTAGAATCCGGGCCTTGAGACGAATTATCGACGACCGGGATCTCTCCGTACTGATTGAGGTTGACGGTGGGGTCAATGCCGGCACCATCGCGGGCATCGCCGAGGCCGGTGCGGATGTTTTTGTGGCCGGATCGGCTGTTTTCGGCAGTAGCGATTATGCCGCGGCCATAGACGGCTTCCGGAAAATAATCGCCGCGGACGGATAACGGGGGGAAGGGGGAAGCCATGGCGGATAAAAACAGAAGAATCCTGGTGCTGAACGGTCCGAATCTCAACCTGTTGGGCCCCCGCGAACCTGAAACTTACGGGAACCGGACCCTCGCCGATATCGACCGTGGGCTAGTGGAAAGGGGCAAGGCCCTCGGTGTAGTAGTAGAAGTCTTTCAGTCCAATCACGAGGGTGACATCATTGACAAGATCCAGTGGGCATCCGGCATATGTCACGGTATGATCATCAACCCCGCGGGCTATACCCACACCAGTATCGCCATTCGCGACGCCCTCTTGTCCCTTGACATCCCGGTGATCGAGATCCACCTCTCAAATATCTATAAGCGGGAAGCGTTTCGTCACCGCTCCATGATTTCCGATGTGGTGGCCGGAAAAATCGTTGGGTTGGGCCACCAAGGCTATCTCCTAGCTCTAGAAGCGCTAGCCGCAATGGTCATCGATCCCTGAGGTTATCTTTCCTGATATTTCTCTAAAACGGCATCCACCCAGCCCAGGGCGGCAATCATGTTGGGAAAACCGGTCGTGGTCAGGGATAAAAGGATCGCCTGGGTGATCTCTTCGGCCGAGGCCCCGGATGCCAGCGCCTTTCTGGCGGACGACATCACTGCCCCCCTGGAATTGACGCCGGCGGCGATGCCCAGCTTGATGAGGTTCTGATATTTTTCCGGCAGGGGGCCGCTTTGCCGGCAGGCTTTGCCCAACGTCTTATATGCCGCCAGCACTTCGGGGTATTTAGCGGTAAAACTTTCGTACGATTTCGGTAAGTACATTAGGTCATCTCCTTTGAACAAACGGTTTGAGCCACGGCTTCACGGCCGGGGAAGGCCTAATCCATATCCCCAACCACATTATCCGGAGCGCCGGTTAAGGGTTCCCGGCCATGCTCTTTCGGTAGAGTGATAAAAAAGGTGCTGGATATCCCTAAGGTGCTTTGTGCCCATATTTTTCCACCGTGGGCCTTGGTAATGGCCCTGCAAATCGCCAGCCCCAGCCCCGTGCCTTCCGAATTGCCCCGGCTTCCGGAAGGGGCCGTGGAAAATTTTTCGAAAATTGATTCGATATGCGCTTCATCAATCCCTTCCCCATGATCCTTGATGGTGACCGTCACCGAGCCCAGGTGCGCGACCGCCTTAATGTGAATTTGGGCATGCCGCTCCGAAAATTTGATGGCGTTGTCGATCAGGTTCACCAGGACCTGCTCTATACGCTCCAGATCCATGTCCACTAAAAGTTCACCGGGTGAATCAAAGCTGATGGCGATATCCCTGTCCTGAGCCAGGGGGCTGATAATTTCGATGACCTCCTGAATCAACCGGCTGAGGTCCCCCCTTTCGAATATCCACTCAATTTTTTTTGCTTCCAGTTTTGTGAAATCGAACAGGTCCGATACCAAGCGGGTCAGGCGGGCCACGTTTTTATCGATAATTGCCAGATAATTCCGGTTATCTTCGATGACGATTTTCCGATTGAGGTAATCGATCCCTCCCCGGATGACGGTTAGCGGTGACCGCAACTCATGGGACATGTTGGCCAAAAAATCAGACTTCAGTTTATCCAGGGTCTTCAACTCGTTATTGGCTTGTGACAGCTCCTGGGTGGCCTGATCGATCCTTTTATTGAGCGTATCCCGCCCCCTGGCCAGTTTTTGGGCCATGGTGTTGAATACGGAGCCGAGCTTTTCGAACTCATCACCGGTGTCGAGGGTCACCTGGGCGTCCAGGTTTCCCCTGCTGATCTCACCGGCCATGCTCTCGAGTTTATTCAAGGGCCGGATCACCACCCGTCGGAGCATAAAAAACAGCGTAAAGATCGTAAGGAAAATAAAGCCGACCCCGGCCGCAGCCAGTTTGAAGTGGCTGTGGCGAAAGGACAACCTAGCCTTATCGATGGGCAGCAAAACGCTCAATCCCCCCCGGATGCCGTTTTCAGCGGCCACCTGCTTGGTATGACATTTCAAGCAGGCTGACTCCATATAGAGCGGCACCATGTACTGAAAGTAGCGTACATCGTCCCGGTTTTCGAAACGGTAGATCTCCGTCAAGCCCGTCTCCTTGAACCGGGATAAAGCGGCACGTTCAAACATATCAGGACGATTATCGGGATTTAGCGGGTTCATGCTGGCCAGCCGAAAACGGTAGAGATCCTGCCGTGAAGAATATTCCGATAGTTTTCGGGTAACCATTGATGGTGTGAATCGCAGAAAGCGGCCGCTGCCGGTATCCATGCGGTCATTGAAGAAGCAGGTGGTTCCCTGGGCGCCATGACTGTCCTCCAGAACCAAAATCCCGCCGCAATCGGAGATCCACTGCCGGGTGAGGATAATCTGTCTGGATAACACCCGGGCCTGATTGATGACCTGTTCCATGGCGTTTTTTTGGTTTTGAATGCCTGCCCAGATGAAAATGACACTCAGCACCGGAATCACCACCAGGATAATGCTTATGAAGAATTTCTGTTGAAGCGACAGACGCGGTCTATTCATGGGACAACCTTATACACGATTTCCTGATTGAGCGGTTCGGGGCCCTAGGTTGGAAAGTCCTTCCGGCTGTTGGTTGGCTTGTATGATAACCGATGCCAGGTCGCACGTCAAATGATCCCTGACAAACCGTCAGGATAACCGTATTTGGATTTTGAGCCGGCGTCAACGCTCCGCATCTCTGCTACGCTTCATCAGTTCCAGGTGTGACAATCCGGGACAAACCGTCAAATATTCCTTGTCGGTACAGTGAATTTGGTGCTAAAATTCAGTCCACGCTATCGTGATGCAGGTGTGTTGTCTGGAAAAACCTTAATCTAATATCCACTCATAAAGTACATTCCTCGCCATGGAGAATAAAAGCGGCAGACGTACAATCCTGGTCGTGGATGACGACCGGGACATCGTCCAGACGATTAAAGGAAATCTGGGTTTGGACGGCTATGAAGTCCTCACGGCTTTTGATGGAAAATCAGGGCTTCATGTCGGAAAAACGGCCCATCCCGACATGATTATACTGGATTTAAACCTGCCGGATATCGACGGCATCAGTGTCTGTCGGATTTTAAGAAGGGAGTTCGATGTGCCCATCATTATCCTTACCGCCCGCGACGGTATCTCCAACACGGTCCTGGGGTTGGAGTGCGGGGCTGATGACTATATGGTGAAGCCCTTCAATTTCCTCGAGCTTTCGGCACGTATCAGAACCATTTTCAGAAGAAGTGACCGACGCATGATAAAGGAGGAACATGCCTTCAAGGATTTGGTGATTAATTTCAAGTCCCGGGAGGTGTTTATTCGGGACGTTAAGGTCAAACTCACTAAAACCGAGTTCGAATTACTGGAGTTGTTAACCTCTTACCCGGGAAAGGTGCTCTCGCGGGAGTTCATCCAGAAAGAGATATGGAGCGACTCCCAGCTGTATCAGCACAGCCGCGCCCTGGATGTCCATATACAGCGGTTGCGAAAAAAAATCGAAAAAGATGCGGAGAACCCTGAGTACATCGTCACCATAACCGGCGTTGGCTATCGATTTCAAGCGGGAAGACGACATGACAAGGCCTGAAGCGGTCTCCGCGCCGGCTCAGGAGAGTACTGAATATCCCAATTTGGGACAAAAGCGGACGCTGCTCCCGGCCGCGCGCTTACCCCACGGACATAAAGAATCCACGCCAAATCGGTGGGGATTCTTTATGGTTCGTATGTGCCGCGCTTAGATCTCATTAAAAATATTCAACGCGATGCTGAATCAGCTGTGAAAACATATTGACAAGCGCATAAATCTGTCGTAAACATATACGTGTGCGAGCGGGTATAGCTCAGTTGGTAGAGTACAAGCTTCCCAAGCTTGGTGTCGCGAGTTCGAATCTCGTTGCCCGCTCCATTGAGAGTTGCCCGATATTTTGATGGTTATGGTTAACACGCTTTCACACATGATTTGATGCATGGAGTGAGGGACATTCGTTCAATAATGGTTATTCGCATGTAAATACACCATTTCAGCACTGCGAAAAATCTACCTAAATAAAAACGGGCGGTCGCCCGTTTTTGTTTTTTTTGGGAGCATGTAAGACCGGTGAGGCAAAAGAGCAAAAAAAAGCCAGCCCCTGCCCTGGGAAAGGCAGGGGAACATACCGGGGTGTTTAAACCGCAAAACGTGAAAAAGATCGTTTCCCGGATAGAGCGACTGGGCGTCTCGTTATGTGAAAGCTATGGAATTGAGCTTATACATGTTGAGTGCCGACGGGAACCGAACGGCAGGATTATTAGGGTTTTTATCGATAAACCCGGGGGGGTTACCTTAAACGACTGCGTGGAGATCAGCCGGCAATTGAATGACTTGATCGACGTTCACTTGGAGATAGAGAGCCAATACAACCTTGAAGTGTCATCGCCGGGAATCAATCGTCCGCTGTATAAGCCGCATGATTTCGATAAATTTTCGGGAAACAGGGTAAAGATAGTGACCGAGGAACCTCTCAACGGACAACGCAATTTTACCGGCACCCTGTTGGGCATCTCCCGGGAGGTAGTAAGCCTGCATATGAGTGGTCAGGACATCGCCATACCGTTTGAAAAAATTACCAAGGCGCAGCTTGTCCACAGTTGATAATGATGGAGAAAAAATAGATGTTTATCGCAGACATTAAACGTGTGGTCGATCAGGTAAGCCGCGATAAGGGTATTGACCGCGAGGTTCTCATCAATGCCCTTGAAGAGGCCATCAAATCAGCC
>CAZWGD010000079.1:0-8230 GCA_964633235.1 uncultured Desulfobacteraceae bacterium
ATCCGGTGGGATATACGATTCGTAATGGGCGGGCGGAACTTACCGATTTTTCCGCAGTTCTGTTTAATAAATTTGGCATTCTGGAAATATTGCATACGATTCCGGCCGCCTTTATCGCAAGTGCCTTTTTCGTGATGGGCATCAGTGCTTACCACCTTCTAAGAAAGCAACACGTCGAATCCAGCACAAGGTCTTTTAGACTCGGTCTGATATTCGGGCTGATATCTTCATTATTCGTGGTCATTGGAGGCGATTTTCACGCCCAGCATGTTACCGAAACCCAACCGGCCAAGCTGGCGGCCATGGAATCGCTTTGGGAGACCACCGAAAGGGCGCCAATTTATCTGGTGGCGATTCCGGACGAAGAGAAAGAGCGCAATAGGATCGAGATCGGCACCATTCCCGGAGCGTTAAGCTTTTTGGGGCATCATGACTTCAACGCCGAGGTAATAGGCCTGAAAGATATTCCTAAGGACGAGCGTCCCCCGGTATTTATCTCTTTTGTTTCCTTCCGGCTGATGGTGGCCTTGGGGACGTATTTCGTCGTGATAACGATCATCGGCTTTTTCAAAAGAAACCGTTTGCTTGAAAGCCCCAAATTTTTAAAGGTGATGTTGTATTCAATCCCACTGCCCTACATTGCCATCGAACTGGGATGGGTTTTAGCGGAGGTGGGCCGTCAACCCTGGATCGTGTACGGGCTCTTGAAGACATCAGACGCGGTTTCACCCATCGCCACTTCTCAGGTGGCCGGCAGCTTGATCGCTTTTCTCTTGGTGTATGGGATTCTGGGGATAGTCGGCTTTTATCTGATTTTTCAAACCGCAAAGAAAGGGCCGCAGGCCGTTGCATAATAGAGATTCGATGAACCGTGATCACCCGTGCAAGGGGATCACCTGTGCAAGGGGAGGTAAAAATGGCTTTACAAACGGTATGGTTTTTTCTCTGGGGCCTTTTATGGGCTATATATTTTATGACCGATGGCTTTGATCTGGGGATCGGCACGTTACTGCCCTTCCTCGGGAAAAGCGAAACAGACAAACGGGTTATGGTGAATGCCACGGGGCCGCTGTGGGACGGTAATGAAGTGTGGCTTCTTACCGCCGGTGGGGTAACTTTCGCCGCTTTTCCACTGGTTTATGCGGTCATGTTTTCATCTTTTTATACGGCCTTAATGCTAATTCTGTTCACGTTGATCTTGCGGGGCGTGGCCTTCGAATTCCGCGGCCAGGTCGACAGTCCCGTCTGGCGAAAAATTTGGGATGCCTGTCTGTTTATCGGCAGTGCTGCACCGGCCCTGCTTTTCGGCGTAGCCTTTGCCAACATTTTCAAGGGAATACCCATCGATCAAGATGGAATCTACCAGGGTACGCTTTTCACCCTCCTGAACCCCTATGGGCTTCTGGGCGGTGTGCTCTTTCTACTCCTGTTTCTGGTGCACGGATCCCTGTGGCTGACCATTAGGTCCGAAGGCGATCTGCAAAACAGGGCGGTGGCGACGGCCAACAAGCTTTGGCCGATTTTGCTGGCGGTAGCCGTGATTTTTCTGGTTGCCAGCGCTTTCGCAACGCGGCTGTACGACAACTATCTGGCTCATCCGCTGCTGTTTGTGGTTATCCTGATAACCGTGCTGGGTTTGTTGGGGATCAGGGTTTTTCTGGGAAAGAGGGAATTTTTCAAGGCGTGGTTTTCCTCGGCCCTGACCATTGTCGGCGCAACTTTTTACGGGGTGATCGGTCTCTATCCCAACATGTTTCCTTCCAGTCTAAATGCGGAGTACAGCCTGACGGCGCATAACGCCTCTTCCAGTCCAATGACCTTGAAAATCATGTTGATCGTGGTCATTATTTTTCTTCCCATCGTGCTTGCTTACCAAATCTGGGCCTACTACTTATTTAAAGGGAAGGTAACCGAAGAGGATATGTCTTACTAAGCCCGTGCTGTGGGGATCCAGGCTCGCGCATCCCCGCAGCATAGTTTACATCCTGAACTTGAACCCTTAAGGTGAACACCTAGGCTGCGGCTTTTAAGCTGAGGTGGGTGGCGACAACCAGATCGACGGCCCCGTGCAGACTTTCACCCACGGCAACGTAGCCGTGGTTTTTGAGTACGATGATGTTCTCGGCCTTCTCGAAGGCGGCACAGGCCATGTCGGCCAGGGTCAAGGTTCCATAGGGGACTTCATGTTCGGTCGTCTGTATGCTTTCGGCGGCCTGCTGGAGGGTCTCATGATCATGGGCATGCACAACGGCCTGAACCTCGGTGCCGCAAGCATATATCCTGGAATGCATGAAGGCTTCCGATGAGGGGAGCGCAGACCCCATATATCTCACGACCCCCTCCACAGTTGAACAAGCGTCAACGTATACCAATTCGGCGGGCTCCAAATTGCCGAGATTAGACCCTGAAGCAGTGATGATGAAGCCCCTGTTCTGTCGAACACTGATATTTCCGGCATTTTGAGGGGTCATCCCATGCTGCTTGAGCCGCTGACAGTTCTTTTCAAAGGCGGCGAAGACCGCACTAATGTCAAACGGTACGTTCGGTTCAATCAAAATCGGCTTATATTTAACCCCGATATAACCATCCATTATTTCCTTCATGCTGTGTTTCCTTCTCCCGGTCCAGGCAATGGAGCCTAGCGCTCATTAGTCATTCCAACCCCGTGAACGGGTACAAAATCAGCGTGGAAAAGCAGCCGGGATGCCGCCGTCCACAGGGAGCGAGGCGCCGGTAGTGGGGGTGTAGTCGCCGGCAAAAAATACCACGGCATTGCCTACATGTTCGGCCAGAACCTCTACTTTCAACAGGTTCCGCTTCCGGTAATATCCTTTCAGGCCTTCGAAATCCAATCCGCGAGAGCGCATTCTATCCGGGCCGATAAGGTCCCAAAGCTTGGATGATACCGCTTCAGTTCCAAAAACGGCGTCCGGGTTGATCATATTCACGCGCACACCCATCCCGGCAAGCTCCATGGCCGCGATTTTAGAGATCTGGTGGGCGGCCGCTTTGGACGCACTGTAGGCTCCGAAGGCGGCTCCCGGATCAAATACGTTTTTCGAGCTGATAATGACAATGTTGCCACCGGTACGCTGTCGTTTAAAAACCGGTATGGCCGCCTTGATCGTGTTGAAGGTGCCTTTATAGTTGACGGCCATGACCCGGTCCAGACGATCAGGTTCAAGCTCCTCAAGGGTGGCGACGTGTGCGATTCCCGCGTTGGGAACTACGATATCAATGCCTCCCAGGCGGCGGCTGATGTCCTCATAGACCGCTTCAAGGGATGGAAGATCGGTGACATCAGAGGGGCATACGTCAACACGGCCCCGCGGGTATCTGTCCTGTAGAAGATTGCGGGCCTGCCTCAATCGGGACACATCGATGTCGGATAAGACCACCGCCGCGCCGGCGGCCAGCAGCCGGTCGGCGATTCCGTATCCGATGGCCCCCCCTCCGCCGGTGATGAGGGCCACCTGTCCTTGAAGCAGGGGGAACGTCCGCGTAGCCAGCTTTTTCTGTTGTAAACTCCAGTACTCCATGTCGAAGATGTGGGCGTCTGATATCGGGACATAGGTGCCCATGGCACCGATCTTGAGTTTGGCCTTGATATTGTGGGTGGCGATATCGCCGGCGACCCCGGCTTCCGCGGGTGAAAATCCCAGGGAAAATAATCCCAGGCCCGCGACTAAAAAAACCCGTGGGTACGGATCCAATTCCCGGCGGTCACTACCATGAGCGGCGATCTGGGCTTGGAAATAACGGTGGTAGGCTTTTACATAATCGTCAATTTTTTGGCTGAGCAGGCCCCGGAGGGCATTTTCATCCTCCGGGACAGCCTCGATATAGATGAACTTGTCTTTTGTGCGGATGACATGGTCGGGTGTGAGTACGCCTGACAGGCAGAGCCCCCGGGCCTCTCGGGCGAGCGAGGCCGCCACCAGGTCCGGTGTATTGCGAAAGGCCACATTGAACCGCCGCCATTTGCGGTTCGGACGCCTATGGGCACACATCCCGCGAACCATTTGGGCTATACGGGCCGCCAGCGGTCCTATGCGGTGAGCGGGGATCCTATTTTCCCCCGGGTCAGGCGGCCTTTTTCTCCGAAGCTTTTGGGAAATGAACATATCGGCACGCCGGACGCATTCAACCATCCGCCCGTAGGACCTTTCGGCCGTATCATCAAAGGTGAAAATGCCATGGTTGACGATGACGATGGCCTTGATTTGGGGATTCATTTCGTATTGAGAGGCCACTTCCCGGGCCAGGGGCAGGCCGGACATGATATACGGTAAAATCGCCGTGTCGGGCCCCAAGGCTTCCCGCACCAAATCCGGGCCGTTTTTCTGGTTGGTCAGCATCAGAATGCTGTCGGCGTGGGTATGGTCAACGTACTTGTGAGGTAAAAAAGCATGTAGGAGGGCCTCAACACTGGGATGCAACGGACTGGGCCGCAGTTTCCGTATCTGCAGCTGCCGCTGCATGTCGTCATCCGATATCCTTTTCAATCCTCGCAGCTTTCTTAAAAACGCAAGGTCAAGGGCCACGAACTCCCAGGGTTCTATCCTGGATAAATCAACACCGCTTCCCTTGACGAAAAGAAATTCCTGATCCTCCCCCAAGATATTTTTACGGACGACCTTAACCGAGGTGTTGCCCCCGCCGTGGAGAACCAGGTTGGGATTGGCGCCGATCAACCGCGAAGTGTAGGTTCGGTGGGCCAGCGCCTCCGTCGTATCGCCATAGCGGTGGATAAACGCCTGGGCGTCGTGAGGGTTATAGATGTTTTGCATGCTGTTTTACCTTATCGCATGAGTAGAGATCAGAGTAAGATCAGGCCGGAATGCGTTGCGTCACGGCTATCGCCGAGGTCAAGACCGCATCCTTGAAGTGCAGCTTCAAAGCGGCCGCGAGCATCTCCATGGTCAACACCCTGTTTTTCCGGGCCAAAACCGCCAGGGCCGCCAGGGCCCAATCCTGGGATTTAATCTTGTGAGCTTTGAAATCGACCTCGATGACGCTCCCCCGGCAGGCGGGCAGTTCAACACCCGCGGCCTTGATAACCATGGCGGCTGGTGAAAGGTCTTTGAGCATCTGTCTGCGCCGGTTGACACCTTCCGGTGCCAGGGCGATGACCACCGAGGGAGCCTCTATCCCGGTGTATTCAATTTCCCTGTCGGCGAGAATCACCTCGCTGATCGAGTGCCCCTTCATTACGGTGATGGGGTAGTCGTTTTTCTGGGTGGCGTGACAGCCCGCCGAGGCCCCGGCCAGGCACAGCAGGGCTCCGGTGGTGATAATCCGTTGGCCGGCACTGCCCAGAATGACCACTTCGCGGCGGTCTGTTTGAGGCGGGGTGCAGGTCGGTTCGATGCGCAGCGGCTCTTGGGGGGGGCTGAGTTTGGCCGCTTCGCGGCGGTATGCTTTTTCGTAT
Source organism: uncultured Desulfobacteraceae bacterium (assembly GCA_964633235.1). Taxonomy (GTDB): domain Bacteria; phylum Desulfobacterota; class Desulfobacteria; order Desulfobacterales; family CAZWGD01; genus CAZWGD01. The sequence continues at coordinate 5,432 of CAZWGD010000079.1, forward strand.
GCCGTTCTTGTGTTCAGGGACTTGAAGTCGGGCAGTTCGGGAAGCCGAGCCAGATCTTCGGCGATGGTCTTGGGTGTGATTTTATTGAAACGGGTATAGCGTCCGGGACAGATCCCCCATATGTCCAGCAGGGCAAACCCTTCGAATGAGAGGGCCGCTTTAAGTGTTTCCCCAAGGTCCGGTTGATAGGTGGATACGCGCGCCACCCATGCCGCTCCGGCAGCACCGGCCACCTGACAGATATCCATGGGCTTTTCCAGCCTGTTCAGGAAACCTGAACCCACCACCGCATTTTGGGGAGTGGTGGAGGAGCACTGTCCGCCGGTCATACCGTAGTTGAAGTTATTCAGGACCAACAGGGTAAGGTCGATGTTACGCCGGCAGGTACTAAGCACGTGGGCGCCACCGATACCCAAACCGCCGTCCCCCATGGTGACGATGACTTTCAGATCGGGACGGGCCATTTTAATGCCGGTGGCATAGGTCAGGGCGCGGCCGTGCAAACCGTGAAAGGCATGTGTGTTGAAAAAGGTGTCGAACAGGCCGGAGCAACCGATATCGGTAACGATGACCACATCCCTTCCGGCATATCCCATGTCTGTCAAGGTTCGATCCAGTGCCTGCAGTATCCGGTTGTGGGAGCAGCCAGGGCAGAACACCGCCGGGCGGCTTTGGTTCAATAAACTATCCATGCTCAACCATCTCGATAATCTGTTGCGGCCTGATGAGTTCACCGTTCATCTGACCCATAAAAGCGATTTCCCTGTTGGGCAGTAAGCGTTGCAGTTCCCTGATGTACTGTCCCAGGTTCATTTCCACGACAACCAGGCGCCGGTATGGGGCGGCCTTTTCCAGAATCAGCGCTTCGGGTACAGGCCACAACGTCTTCAAGACCAGCAGCGATACCTTGCGGCCTCTTTCCCGCAGCCGTTTGACGGCCACCCCGGCCGCGCGGGCGGTTACGCCATAAGCGATTACCAACGTATGCGCACCTGGGGTTAGGTATTCGTCGAAATAGGTAAATTCATCCACCCCCCGGGTAACTTTAGCCATGAGACGGTCCTGCATCACGGCGATTTCTTCGGAATCGGTGGTGATGTATCCATTCACTCCGTGGGTGGACGAGGTCTGGCGCACTAGCCGGCGGCCGCCGATGGGCAGAAAGTCGGGCACTTTTTGATCGCCGCTGGTTTTAAAGGGTAAAAAATCGGCCGCGGTCATCGCTTCGCGGCGGTCCATTAGAGGCGGCCGTTCCAGGTCATCCATGGCAAAAGTCTCCCGGGTCATGGAGATCTCTTTATTAGCGGCGACAAGGACGGGGCAGCGATACTGTTCGGCCAGATTGAAGGCCCGTACAGTTAGATCATAGCAGTCCCTCACATTCACCGGGGCCAGCACGATCACCGGCAGTCCGCCACTGTTGCCCCATTGGAGGAACTGAACATCTCCATCAGCCCCTTTGGTGGCAGACCCCGTGGAAGGGCCTAGGCGCTGAACATCGATGATGACAATGGGTATCTCGCTGCCGATGGCAAATGAGATTTGCTCGCTGTACAAGCTGATACCCGGCCCGGATGTGGCCGTCATGGTTTTCATACCGGCCATGGATGCTCCCAGACAGAAGCCGATGGAGGCGATTTCATCCTCACCCTGAAGACAGATTCCGCCCTGGGGCGGCAGCAGCTTAAGCATGGTGTTGTAAATGGTCGTGGCAGGAGTAATGGGGTACCCGGCAAAGAAATTACAGCCGGCCGCCACCGCCCCCCAGCCGATGGCTTCGTTGCCTTCCATTAAACTGAGCGCCATGTCCTGATTTCCTTTTGATTCGCGAATCATCGCTGCCCTATAGGCATATTGATCCAGTGGATATATCGGTCCGGCCTGCTGCCGATGCCTCTATTGCTCTGTTGCTTCCCGTAAGGCTTCTTCAAAAATCGAGAGGCAACGGTCAATTTCATCTTTGGTCACCGTCAATGCAGGGCAGAAACGGACGGTATTTTCCCCGCAGCCCAGCAAAAGCAGTCCCTTGCTAAACGCCTTTTGGATGACCGTGTTGCGCCATTGGGTGGCCGGCTTTTTGGTTTCACGGTCTTCAACCAGTTCAACCCCCACCATCAACCCCTTGCCGCGCACATCCCCCATACAGGCCATGGATTTCTGCAGTTCGTGCAATTCACCCATCAAATACTTCCCCTGGATATCAGCATTGTGGATAAGTTGGGTTTCGAGAAGCTGAATCGTGGCCAGGGCCGCCCGACAAGAAACCGGGTTTCCACCGAATGTGGATGCATGCGACCCGGCTTCCCAGCCCATGATGTCGGATCTGGCCACCATGGCTCCCAGGGGCATGCCGGAGGCGATTCCCTTGGCCAAAGCCATGATATCCGGCTGGACACCGAAATGTTGCATGGCGAACATCTTGCCGGTGCGTCCCATACCGGATTGAACCTCATCGGCCACGTAAAGGATACCATACTTTTGGGCCAGTTTCTTCAGTTCCAGGTGAAATTCCGCAGGCGGTACGATGTATCCACCCTCACCCTGAATGGGTTCGACGAAAATCGCCGCCACCTCTTCCGGAGGCAGGGTGGTGCGAAAGAGGGTGTCTTCGACCCAGCGTACACACTCGATATCGCAAGCGGGATATGATCTGTTGAGTGGACAGCGATAACAATAGGCGTAAGGGATGTGGGTGATGCCGGGGATAAGCGGGTTGTAATGCTTCTTCTGGATTACTTTGCTGGCGGTGAGGGACAGGGCACCCATGGTGCGTCCATGGAAAGCGCCCAGGAAGGCGAT
>CAZWGD010000080.1:0-8228 GCA_964633235.1 uncultured Desulfobacteraceae bacterium
GGCACCCCCCGGCACCAGGCTGTTCGAGCGCATGAAGAAGGAAAATCGTCTGACGGGCATGAAAATTTCGGGCGACAACGTGGACGGCACCACCAACATCAGCCCCAAAATGGGAAATGAGCAGCTCATGCGCGGATACCGGACCATCATGGGTCATATCTACTCCCCGAAACATTACTATCGGCGTGTTAAGGTTTTTCTAAATGAGTTCGGCAATCCCAAGGTTGATGTACACCTAGATTTTCAACGGTTGCTGGCTTTTTTTCGTTCGAGCATCCGCCTGGGAATTCTTGGTGAGGAGCGCTTTCATTTCTGGCATTTGCTCACCTGGACGCTGGTTCACAGGCCCAGGCTGCTTCCCCTGGCGATTACTTTCGCCATCTACGGATACCACTTCCGCAGGATATGTGAGATCCATATTCTTTAAAGCCTCGTGCAAAATCTCACCGAATTTCGACAAAATGTGATGGGGTGACGGCGGTCGTCCAAAAGCACCTCGCCCCTTTAGCCGAATGAAGATGAACGCCTACCGCGTCGCCGCCTTTAAGACTGACTGGTTTCCGGATGCATTTATCCCCCTTTACCGCACGGATAATCCCAAGCTGACGACCGGGTTGGCCTCTGTCCAGAAAGGAGAGATTTCCATGTGGGAGAAGCTGAAGTTATCGCGGCCGGTATCTGCATACCTGAGGGGCGGTTAACGCTGAAAAAATAGCGGATTACCACATCAGAAAGGTGCGGCGGCGCCGGTCGAGACGATGGATACCCTCCATTTCGGCGGCATCAAGGGCGGCGGCAAACTCCTTTTCCAAAAGCGGCCGGTTAAGCGGGTTTGTTTTTTTCACCTCGCCGCAGGGCCGGTACTGGGGCATGATATTCACGTATGTATGGGGAGAAATTTTTCCATGAAGGAATCTCATGATCTCTCGGGTACCGGCCAGCCCGGCGGGCATCACCAGATGCCGCACCAGTAGCCCGCGTTTGGCGATTCCGCTTTCATCGATGACCAGGTCGCCCACCTGGCGGTGCATCTCCGTCACGGCCGCCCGGGCCGCCTGCGGATAGTCGGGAGCATCGCATGTGGCTTGGGCGGTTTTGGGGTTCCAGAATTTAAAATCAGGCATGTAAATATCGATAATGCCGTCCAGCAGTTTCAAGGTGCTCACCCGGTCATAACCCCCGGTGTTGTAAACAAGGGGAACGCTGAGCCCGTTGCCATGGGCGGTTTCAACGGCCGCAATGATCTGAGGAACCACGTGGGTGGGGGTGACAAAGTTGATATTGTGGCAGCCGGTCTTCTGCAGTTCAAGCATGATATCGGCCAGATCCCCGTCCGTGACCGGACGGCCGGCGCCCCCGTGACTGATATCGTAGTTCTGGCAGAAATTGCATCCCAGGTTGCAGTGCGTAAAAAAAATGGTCCCCGAACCACCGCCGCCCACTAGAGGCGCCTCTTCCCCGAAATGGGGGTTGTAGCTGGAAACCCAGGCCTCGCTTCCGGTGCGGCAGAAACCGACCTCCCCAGCCAAACGGTCCACACCGCATCGTCTGGGACAGAAATTGCAGTTGGAAAGCCCGGCCAGTGCGGCTTTCACCCGCTTGCTCAGGCTGCCGCTTTCCGCCGCCGCATGATATACCGGTGTATCAGGGAACATGATTCAACAAGTCGCATTTCATGTAATATGAGGCATTAAACTCCATTTTATGTACCATGACCCCATGCCCGGATCTCGATCTAGGCACAGGATGCCGCTATTCTGAAACTTGAAGACCGTTTTTCCCATGACGCCCGCAGTCAGGTATGCCGTCAGCCTCTCCATAAACGGCAAATGCCCCACAAGCATGATATTTGCCCCGGGATCCACACGTTTGGCAAGCTCATGGACATCATCCATGGGTTTCAGCCCGACTTTTTGGCGGACACCGCGGACCGGTGCAAGCGCCGCGGCAAATATGTTGGCCGTCTGCCGGGCTCTTTTCTTCAGGCTGTGTTCTATGGCGGAAACTGTGATACCATAGTGCTTGGCCTCATCCGCGATGCAGGTCGTTTCACGGATGCCTTCCCGGGAAAGGGCCTGTTCCGGGTCCTGCTCCTTGGAAAGGCACTTACCGTGCTGTACAAGAAATAGTGCCACGTCATCCCCCTCATGTTTTTATAACCCTAGCTGCGCTAAAAATTTCGGCAACTTTAAGGACCACTCAAAGCGGACATCTTTCCCCTCCAGTTTAACATAATTACCGGGTTGGATAAAGTGCCGCTAGGGATACCCCACAGGCGCCTGAATTCCGGTGGCGTCTTTCAAACACCGCACCTTCCGGCCCACTTTTTGTGCACAATCGGAATCCTTAAGACGGCTTTCAATGATGCGTTCAAAGGCACTGCCCACAACCACGCCTTCCGCCAGGGGTGCCAGTTCCCGGATGTGTTCCGGGCTGGAAACACCAAAACCGATGCAGATCGGTACGGCCGTCACCGTTTTAAGGGAGTCGAGGGTGGCTTGCACTTCGCGGATATTCAACCCCTCTGAGCCGGTAACGCCCGTCATGGAGACGAGATAGATAAACCCCCGGGCTTGGGCGGCAATATGCGCCATACGGTCCGGAGACGTGGTGGGCGCCACCAGTCTGATCAACAGCAGTTCATCTCCCGGCCATTGCGACGTCATTTCATCAGATTCTTCGGGGGGAAGGTCCACCACCAGCACGCCATCGACGCCGGCGTCCACCGCCGCTTTGTAAAACCGGCCGGCGCCGTAAACTAAAATCGGGTTGTAGTAGCTGAAAATGACTATGGGTGTCACCCAACGCCTCCTGATTGTCCGTACCATCTCCAGCACGGTTTCAAGGCTGACACCGTTTTGCCGGGCCCGTTCAGAGGACCGCTGGATAACAGGGCCGTCCGCGGTAGGGTCCGAAAACGGTACGCCCAGTTCCAGGATGTCCGTGCCTTCCTGCAGCATGGTGTCGATAATACGCATGGATTCGGAAGGCGTGGGATCACCCGCGGTGACGAATCCCACCAGGGCTTTTTCACGGCGTCGTTCGAGTTCTGCAAATCGAGCTTCGATGCGGTTCATGATACACCTTTTTTGGTTGCCCCGGGGAGTGAGGACACGATACCCATGTCCTTGTCACCCCGGCCTGACAGGTTGACCAGGACAATATCCGCTTCCGGCATCCCTGCGGCTCTTTCCATGGCCACCGCCAAGGCGTGGGCGCTTTCAAGGGCCGGAATGATTCCCTCCAGCACGCTGAGTTTTTGAAACCCATCCAGGGCCTGGGTGTCCGTTGCCGCAACATACGAGGCCCGGCCCATGTCCTTGAACAGGGCGTGTTCCGGCCCCACTCCGGGATAATCCAGGCCGGCGGAGATAGAATGAGCTTCCCTGATTTGTCCGTTTTCATCCTGCAGCAGATAAGATTTGGCGCCATGCAGGACACCCACCGATCCTTCACACAGGGTAGCGGCGTGTTTGCCGCCGGCGATCCCGAGGCCCGCCGCCTCTACTCCCATCATCTTCACATCGTCTTCCATGAAGGGGTAGAACAGGCCCATGGCATTGCTGCCGCCGCCGACGCAGGCCACGAGCAGGTCTGGGAGCCGGCCTTCCTGCGCCAGAATCTGTTGTCTGGCTTCATCCCCGATGACACGCTGAAAATCCCTAACCATGGCCGGGTAAGGATGCGGGCCGGCAACCGATCCAATCACATAATAGGTATCTCTAACCGCTCCGACCCAGAACCGCAGGGCTTCGTTCATGGCATCCTTGAGCGTGCCGGTGCCCGAGCCGACCGGAACGACCTCCGCCCCCAGCAACTGCATGCGTTTTACATTTGGCGCCTGGCGTTGAATATCCTCCGTGCCCATGAAAATACGGCACTGCATGCCGAACAAGGCCGCCACCGTTGCCGTGGCCACGCCATGCTGTCCTGCGCCGGTTTCGGCAATGATCTTTTTTTTACCCATATGCAGTGCCAGTAGCCCCTGCCCCAAGGTGTTATTAATCTTGTGGGCTCCGGTGTGGGTCAGGTCTTCGCGCTTTAAATAAAGGCGGGCGCCCCCGCAATGATCAGTGAGCCGCTGGGCGTAAAAAAGGGGGGTGGGCCGCCCGGCGTAGGTTTCCAGAAGGGTTTTGAGCTCCGTCTGAAATCCGGTTTCCGGAAGAATGGCCATACAGGCTTCCTCCAGCTCCAGAATGGCAGGCATGAGCGTTTCGGCAACATACCTCCCCCCGTAGGCACCAAAATGGCCGCGCGCGTCGGGTTGCGAGTAATCGGTGTGGATGGCCTCGGCGTTCATCATTGTAAAATCCTCCTGATTGGGCCGTAACCTCCCCTTCGGCGTACGGCGCTGATAAACTGTCGTACCTTTTCGAGGTCTTTCTTCCCGGGCCGGGCTTCCACCCCCGAACTGACGTCTACGGCATCAGGCCGGGCCGCTGTGATGGCCCTGCCGACGTTTTGGGAGTTGAGCCCCCCGGCCAAAATCAGCGGCTGACCCTTGGAAATGACGACTGCGGCACCCCAATCCCAATCCAAAGCATTGCCCCCGGGCAACGGCCCCCCCGAACATTCAGCCAGATAGGCTGAAGCCTGATAGGCCTGGATATCCGCAAAAGCGGGAGACGCATTCAAAAAGAGCACTTTGATAACCGGCAGCTTCTCACGGGCTAGTTTGGCCACCAATTGTGGAGATTCACGACCATGCAGCTGTACGGCGTCCAATCTGCATTTGGTCACCGCCTTCATGATCATTCCAAATGGTTCATTTACAAACACCCCTACGACGCTCCCATTCAATGCATGCACGCTTCTGGCAATTTGTCCGGCCTGTTTTGCCGTGGTATGGCGCGGGCTTGGCGGATAAAAAACGCAACCCACAGCGTGGGCACCCAGCTGGATGCATGCCTCAGCCTGACCGACATCGGTCAGGCCGCATATTTTTATCTGGGGTACGCCTATTGAGTCGTTCCTTTTCAATTTCACGGTTCCTCAAAGCTCGTTTCGTCCCATTAACTCCCTTAACAGTTTCTCTGGATCATTTGTCTTGACAAGGCTTTCGCCTATCAGAAAATTGTGGATTCCAGCTTGGCGAAGGGTTTCTACATCTCCTCGCTTGCGAATGCCGCTTTCACTGACGGCGATTTGACCGGCAGTCAGATAGCGACTAATATCCAAACTGTTTTGGATATCGGTTTCAAAGGTTGACAGGTTGCGGTTGTTGATGCCAAAAAGACGGGCACCTGCCGATGTAGCGGTTTCCAACTCCTTTGCAGAATGTACTTCCACCAAGGCCTCCATGCTCAGTTCGCCGCAGAGCGCAAGGGCCTCTTGGAGGAATGATTTGGAAACCGCCCGCACAATGAGCAGAATCGCGTCAGCCCCCATGACGGCGGACTCATAGATCTGATAGGTTGAGATAATGAAATCCTTTCTCATTACCGGCAGAGACACGGCCGCGCGAGCTTTTTTCAGATCATCGGGCTTTGCCTTGAAAAAGGCTGCATCGGTAAGAACGGAGATGGCCGCTGCACCTCCTGTTTCATATGTCTGGGCCAGTCTATGCGCGTCTAAATTCGTGCGTATAACGCCTTTGGAGGGGGATGCCCGTTTGACTTCGGCGATGATGTTCAGGCCGAATGGACCTGGGCGGGCCATTATTTCAAAAAAAGGCCGGCGTACCCTGGCCAACTCCGCATGGCCGCGCAGGTCTTTTTCAGAAATTCTGCGGGCATTGATATCAATTTCCCTGCGTTTGTGCTGGATGATCCTGCTTAGAAATCCGGAATCTGTCATTGGGCGTTCTCCTGGGTAAATTGAATCAGTGCATTCAGTTTCTCCAATGCCCGGCCTTGATCAAGGGACTTTTTCGCCTGCTGTATGCCGCTGTGTAAATTATCGGCACGGTCGGCTGCCATGAGAGCGGCTGCGGCGTTAAGCAGCACAACCTCCCTTCTGGGCCCTTTTTCACCGGCCAATATCCGCTGAGTGATCTCAGCATTTTCGGACGGATTGCCGCCCTGAAGCGTTACCGGAGCGGCCCGTTCGCCAATTAGCTGTTCCGGATAGAGATCATAGGTGTTGATCAGGCCATCTTTAAGCTCCGAAATACGTGTGGGTGCACAAACCGTGATCTCATCCAGACCGTCATGACCGTGGACCACCAGAGCACGCCTGGTCCCCAGCATCTTCAGGGCCTGGGCAAACATTTCGGTCAATTCCGGCGAATAGACGCCCAGCAGCAGGCAGTTGGCACCGGCAGGATTGGTCAAGGGTCCCAGCATATTGAAGATAGAGCGTATGCCCACCTCCTTTCTGGCGTTGGCCGCATGACGCATGGCACCGTGAAAGCGGGGTGCAAAAAGAAAACCGATACCGATCTTTTCAACCGCCTCCTCCACCAGCTCCGGCTCCGTATCCAGACGCATACCCAGGGCTTCCAAAACATCGGCGCTGCCACATTGGCTGGAAACCGATCGATTGCCGTGCTTGGCCACGGTGACCCCGCATCCGGCCACCGTAAATGCGGCTGTAGTGGAGATGTTGAAGGTGCCGCCGCCATCTCCCCCGGTGCCGACGGTGTCCACAACCGTGGATGCGGTGCATTGGATCCGGGTGGCTTTTCGGCGCATGGCCCTGGCGGCGCCGGCCAGTTCCGAAAAACTTTCCCCCTTGGTTGCCAGGGCACCCATAAAGGCCCCGATGGGGGCATCGCCGAGGGTTCCGGACATGATGGCCAGCATCACCTCCGTCATTTCGCTTTCATCAAGATCCTGCTTTTGAACGATTTTGCCAAGGGCTTCACGAATCATCCTGCTTCAACTCCTTTCAATTGGCCTTGCGTAGAAAATTACGCAAAATGCGTTTGCCCACGGGGGTCATAATCGATTCCGGGTGAAACTGTATCCCTTCGGAAGGGTGTTCTTTGTGGCGAATGCCCATAATTTCACCATCTTCTGCTTCCGCGGTGACCTCCAGACATTCCGGCAGATCCCGGCGTGCGATGGCCAGAGAATGATAGCGCATGGCTTGAAAGGGGGAACGGATCCCCTTGTAGATGGTTTTGCCATCGGCGTTTATCATGGAGACCTTGCCGTGCATGAGCTGTTTTGCATGAATGATCTCCCCCCCAAAAGCCGCCCCGATGGTCTGATGTCCCAGACAGACCCCCAAAATAGGCAGCTTCCCGGAAAAAGATCTGACCAGCGGCAGAGAGATCCCGGCTGCGTCTGGGCGTCCCGGTCCGGGAGAAACAACAATTCCCCGCGGTTGCATGGACCCGATGTCCGCCAGGGACACCGCATCGTTGCGTACCACTTTGACCTCAGTACCCATCATCTGAAGATATTGGACCAGATTGTAGGTAAACGAATCGTAATTATCGATCATGACAATCATGGCTGTTCCCCCTCCTTTCACCGCCAATCAACTGCAAGGCACGCTGGATGGCCATGGCTTTATTGACCGTTTCCAACCGCTCCTGTTCAGGATCCGAGTCGGCGACGATACCGGCTCCGGCGCGCACAGTCAGCGTGTCCGACTGGATCAAAGCAGTCCGGATGGTGATGGCCAGATCCATGTTGCCGGTAAATGATATATAACCTACGGCACCGCCGTATGGCCCTCTGGGGATACCGCCCTCCATTTCGGCGATAATCTCCATGGCCCTCACCTTGGGTGCTCCGGATAAGGTGCCGGCCGGAAAAGCGGCCCGCATAAGCGCCCAGGCATCACAGCCGGAGCGAAGATCGCAAGTGATGTTGGATACCAGGTGCATCACGTGGGAATAACGTTCTACGACCATCAGGTCCGTTACCTGTACGCTTCCCGTTTCGGCGACCCTCCCCAGATCATTGCGGCCCAGGTCGACCAGCATGAGGTGCTCGGCACGCTCCTTGGGGTCCTGGAGCAGGTCATCGGCCAGCCGGCGGTCCGCCTGTTCCGTGGCTCCCCGGGGGCGTGTGCCGGCAATGGGCCGCAGGGTGGCAGTGCGGTTTTCCAGCCGCACCATGGTTTCCGGTGAAGATCCCACCAGGATCATATCGCCGAAATCCACGTAAAACATATAAGGCGATGGATTGACAAAACGCTGCGCCCGATAGAGCAGCCAGGGATCGGGTGCCGGTGAACAGGTAAAAGGCTGGGAAAGGACCGCCTGAATGATCTCGCCATCATAGATATCTTGTTTTATCCTGGAGACTTGTTTGCGGAATTCAGCGTCTTTTACC
>CAZWGD010000081.1:0-8218 GCA_964633235.1 uncultured Desulfobacteraceae bacterium
ATCGATGATGTCCCGCAAGCCCACCGAGTCGACGTTATTGGTGGGAATCATGATGACCATGCCGTTTTCAAGGATCTTCATGATGTAAAAATCATGCTTTTCATCACTAACCATCCTGCTCTCGATTGACTCGATCCGTCCGACACCATGGGCGGGATAAACGGCAAGGTCCCCTACTTGGAAGGTACGTATTCCCGCGTCATTCGTGGTTTTTTCCACCTGTCTACTGCTGTTTTTGCTGTTCATTATGGCACCGCTTGTGGGCTTATCTTTAGTCCATCATGGGTCGATGGTGATTGAAATTACAATACAACCACTAATTTATAGCACAAGCTTCTTTGCTAATCAATAATAAAAAAAAGGATTGGCGCTTACACGCCAATCCTTAAAGATCACCGGTTAACGGGTGATTTTGGTTTATACCAGAAATGGCACCATCAGCAGAGCCACCACGTTTAGGATCTTGATCATCGGATTAATGGCCGGTCCGGCCGTATCTTTATAAGGGTCACCCACCGTGTCGCCGGTAACCGCGGCTTTGTGTGCATCGCTTCCCTTACCGCCCAGATGACCGTCTTCGATATATTTCTTCGCATTATCCCAGGCCGCACCACCGGTGGTCATGGAGATGGCTACGAAGACTCCCGTCACAATAGAGCCGATCAGGAGTCCGCCCAGGGCGATTTTTCCAAGCAGAAAACCCACCAGAAGCGGCGCCGCAACCGGTAGAAGTGCGGGCACCAACATTTCCTTGAGCGCGAATTTGGTCACGATGTCAACGCACCTGCCGTAATCGGGCTTTGCGGTGCCTTCCATAATTCCGGGAATCTCACGGAACTGTCGGCGAACTTCGTCTACAACCGCGCCGCCTGCATTGCCGACCGCCTTCATAGCAATGGAGGCAAACAGGTAGGGCAACAAACCACCGATGAACAATCCCAGAATGACATTCACGTCTGAAAGATCAAACGCCATTGTGCCTTCTTCGGCGCCCTTCATCTGAAATTCCATCACGTAGCAGGCAAACAGAACTAGAGCGGCCAAACCGGCTGACCCGATGGCATATCCCTTGGTTACAGCCTTGGTGGTGTTGCCCACCGCATCTAGCGGATCGGTTACGGCGCGGACGCTTTCGTCCATCTCGGCCATTTCGGCAATGCCGCCGGCGTTGTCGGTAATGGGGCCGTAAGCATCGATGGCGATGACCATGCCCGTCATAGAAAGCATGGCCATGGCGGCCATGGCGATGCCGTAAAGGCCGGCAAAGTTGTAGGCCAGTAGAATGGCCAGGCAGATCGCCAAAACCGGCGCCGCGGTAGACTGCATGGAAACCGCCAGCCCCGAGATGATGTTGGTTCCGTGGCCGGTGGTAGAGGACTCTGCAATGGCTTTAACCGGACCGTAAAGACCGGTGTAATACTCGGTAATGATCACGATCACCACGGTAAGCACCAGGCCGATCAAGGTGCAGTAGTAAACGTTGAGAGCGGAAATGTCACCGAGGTCGCCCATGAAATTGGTGACGGCATAATAGAAGGCTATGCCGGCCAGGATGGCTGCTCCGAACATTCCCTTATACAGAGCGCCCATGATATATTCGCTCTTTCCAAGCTTTACAAAGAAGGAGGCGATGATGGAGGCAATGATGGAGATAGCACCCAGGACCAGGGGAAACTCAGTGGCCATGAGCACGTCGGGAAACATAAGGTGCCCGATGAGCATCGCCGCCACCGCAGTTACGGCATAGGTTTCAAACAGGTCGGCGGCCATGCCGGCGCAGTCACCCACATTATCACCCACGTTGTCGGCGATGGTGGCCGGGTTTCTCGGATCGTCCTCCGGGATTCCGGCCTCGACCTTACCCACCAGATCGGCGCCTACGTCCGCACCCTTGGTGAAAATACCACCCCCCAGTCTCGCGAATATGGAGATGAGGCTTCCCCCGAAACCGAGGGCCACCAGGGCAATCACGTCATGGGTTAGGGTGTAATAGCCGGCCACGGAGGTCAACGCCAATCCGGCTACGATCATTCCGGTGACCGACCCGCCCTTGAAAGCCATGGACAAACCGGAAGCCAGGCCTTTTTTGGCGGCTTCAGCCGTCCTTACGTTGGCCAGAACGGAGACCCGCATGCCGATGTAGCCCGCGCAGAAGGATGCCACGGCACCCACCAGAAAGCCCATGGCGGTTTTGACACCCATCGTGGCGAAAATGATCCCAAAAATAATCACTCCGGCGATACCCATACTTTTCATCTGGCGGTTCAAGTATGCCACGGCGCCCTCTTTAATGGCTCCCGCGATACTCTGCATTTTCTCGTTTCCTGCGGGGGCGCCCTTGACGATGCCGGCCAGAATGATAGAATACAACACTCCTACCGCGCCTACCAGCGTACATAACAGTGGCAGATTGTTCAGTACAGCGTCCATTATTTCCTCCATCTCAAAGCTTAAAGTAAATCACTTCCTGTTAAATTGATTCATGCCTTCACGCACACCTTTACGAATGATCGTAATCAAAGCTTCTTCAGCACGGGCAATAATGTCATCCAACAGGCGGCTTTCGGACGAAGCGAAGCGTCCGAGCACATGGCCGGTAACATCACTGCCCTCCTGCGGCCGTCCGACGCCGACACGAAGCCGGCAAAAATCATTGCGGCCCAAAGATGCAATCAACGATCGTACTCCATTGTGTCCTCCATCCCCTCCTTTCGTCTTTATTTGTAATCTACCGTATGCAAGGTCTATATCGTCATGAATAACCACCAGGTTATCACATGATATTCCAAAATAATCCATCAATCGCCGCGTGGGCGGTCCGCTTCGGTTCATAAAAGTCTGGGGTTTGGCTAGTATGAGCCGCCGGTCTTCCAGGGTGCCGATACCAAAAACAGTATCGAATTTTCGGCGTCCCAAAGGAATGGAAAAGCGGCATCCAAGGCTGTCTGCCGCCATAAAGCCGATATTATGGCGCGTGTCTTTGTATTCAGCCCCGGGATTTCCCAGCCCGACCACCAAGTAAAACTGTCTGCTAGCCCCGATAAGTTACCTCTCCGGAAGTTACTCTTCGCTGTCCGGCTCGGCCGCATCAACGTCTAACTCAATGAGGTCTTCATCCTCGGATTCCTCCTCGGCTATGGCTTCAGTCTTGGGAGCAACAACTGTTACCACCGTAAAGTTTATATCCGAAACAACCTCAACATCCTCGGCAAGCGAAACTTCATCGATATGCAGGGAGTCTCCGATATCCAATGTGTTAATGTCCACTTCGATGAATTCCGGGATCTTGCCCGGCAGGCAGTAAATTTCCAATTCCCTTCTCACCATCTGAAGCAGGCCGCCCCTTTCCACACCCGGGGATTTCCCGGTGGTTTGTACGGGAATGTTCACATTAATCTTCCGCTTCATGTCGACTTCATAGAAATCGGCATGTAAGAACTCCTTGGATACGGGGTGAGTTTGCAGTTCCTTAAGCATGGCTGTTCGGGCGCCAATGGCCTTATCGTCTATCTCCAGCTTGAACAACATCTGCCCGGTCCGGGCGCTGTCTTTAAGTCTTTTTTCAAGCGTCTGCATATCGATTGAAAGTAGCACCGAATCCGTTTGGGGCCCATAAAACACGGCGGGGATTTTTCCCCGGCGACGCAACGCACGCGCTGGTCCGTTGCCTGTTTTTTTTCTAATATCGGCATTAAGTTCTATGAAATTCAAAGATTATCCTCCTTAATAGTATACTTTTTACACAAATAGCGAGGTTACCGAATCACCGCGATGACAGCGGATGATGGCTTCTCCCACAAGGTCGGCGATGGAAAGCACCTTGATTCTTCCGCTGGAGGCCGCCTTTTCTCTCAGAGGGATGGTGTCGGTGACGATAAGCGATTTCAATGAAGAGCTGCAAATTCTATCTAAGGCGGGACCGGAAAGCACCGCATGGGCACAGCAGGCATGGACCGCCTTAGCCCCCTGGCGCATAAGCGCCTCAGCCGCCTCGGTTAGTGTCCCCGCCGTATCGGTCATGTCATCCAGGATGATGGCGACCTTATCCTGGACATCACCGATAACGGCCATGGCCTTGGCCTTGTTGGGCGCTTCCCGGCGCTTATCTATGATGGCCAGTTCGGCGTTTAGACGTTTGGCAAAGGCTCGCGCCCTTTCTACGCCTCCCGCGTCGGGAGATACGATAATCGTATCATTGCTGAAGTGCTTACGGATATAGCCCAGAATAACCGGTGCCGCAAACAGGTTGTCCACCGGAATGTCAAAAAAACCCTGTATCTGTCCGGCATGCAGATCCATGGTAATTAATCGCTTGGCCCCGGCTTTGATCAACAAGTCGGCGACCAGCTTGGCGCTGATGGGCACTCGCGGCGCCACTTTTTTATCTTGGCGTGCATATCCGTAATAGGGGATCACCGCGGTGACACGGGTGGCCGAGGACCGTTTCACGGCGTCGATCATCAGCAATAGTTCGACCAGGTTTTTATTGACCGGATAACAGGTGGATTGGATGATAAACACATCCTTTGCCCTGACATTATCATGAATCTCAATTTGTATTTCGCCGTCACTGAAGGTATTCACCTTGGCCCTGCCCATGGGGATCTCAAGATAATCGCAGATCTTTTTACTCAATACCGGATTCGAGTTGCCTGAAAAAACGATTAGCTCATTCATCGATTTAAATACCCTTTACGGCAATAATATCCTTCCAGGCCGATGGATTGCTGGCTGGGGCGGGAGGATTCGAACCTCCGAATGCAGGAACCAAAATCCTGTGTCTTACCGCTTGACGACGCCCCATCAAAGCCTGTTGCCGACCCCGTTTATCAGAAGAATCCGGCCCGCGTTAAACCCGAAGCCGGGTCAGATAAACCTTCCACGCCCTGTTTTTGGCAAATTCATGATATGCGTACCCGGCCGTGTTCTTGTCCGCAAAAAGACCGAATACGGTGGGGCCGCTACCCGACATCAGTGCCCCCATGGCACCTTTTTGAAGCAAGGCCTCCTTTATGGCGGCGACCTTCGGAAACATGGAAACGGTAACCGCCTCAAGATCATTGGATAAAAAACGAAGGGGATCAAATCCCTGTTCGCTAAAAGAAGGAAATTTAAACTTATGAATATCTTTTGTCAATTTAAAATTCAGATTTTTATAGACAAGTGCTGTGGAAACACCAAAATCCGGGGTTATGGTCACCACCGTGAAGGGCCTCATTTTGGCCACGGATATCAGCTCCTCACCCACACCGGTGGCCACCGCCGGTCTTTGGAAGATAAAAAAGGGCACATCCGCTCCTAAAGCCAACCCGATTTTCATCAGCTCCGATGTCGAAAAGGGATGTTTGAAATACCGGTTCAGCCCCAGCAGGACGCTGGCGGCGTTGCTGCTGCCCCCGCCCAGCCCCGCGGCAACAGGTATCTTTTTCTGGATGCCGATGTGCAGGCCGCGGGTGTGATCGGAGGCCGCCTTTCCCATTCTTTGAAAAAACAGATCCGCCGCGCGGTAGGCCAGATTCCCGGCACCTGTCGGCACTTCCGCTGTCGAACAGTCAATGCTGATACGGTCACCGCCGAATACCAGCGAGACCCGGTCATGCAGCGCCAACGGACACATAAGGGAGAGGAGTTCGTGGTATCCGTCGGTTCTTTTCCCGGTAATTTGTAAAAAGAGGTTGATCTTTGCCGGAGAGCGGAGGTTCATCTGAAGATAGGCATCGGGACCTGTTTCAGGATCCTGAATCGGGAGGGATCAGGCAATCCTCATTCCCTTTCCTTGATATAAATCATCCTGAGATTGTAGAGCATGGCGACCAGCATATCGGATTCATCTTTGGTCAAATTTCCCGCCGTCTTCTCTTCAAGCATACCTAAAATGTCGATGGTCTGTTTCGCCAGGGATAGGTTTTTGCTTTTTTTTCCGGTGGTGGGGTCGGCGATCACTCCAAGATGCATTAACGCGGATTGATTCAGGGAAAAACTGAAAGTGGAGAAATCGACCTTGGGGAATTGGGCCTCCTCCGGTTCATCTTCGGGCAGTTCATCTTCGGGCGGTTCATCTTCGGTCGGTTCATCTTCGGGCGGTTCATCTTCGGGCGGCTTATCTTCAGACACTTTGTCCCCGGCCGGTTCGTCGGCGGGCTTTGTGTTTTCATCCGGGGACGATGTTGTCTCCTCGGCTTCGATGTCATCCTTTTCTCGCAGGATAAATCCCTTTTCTTCATCCGACATGACAGTACTCCTGGTAAACTGGGTCATTACCGGACCCTCCGCTCGCGGAATAGACCCGGCTTTCTTTCGTTGGGCAATGCCCTATTTCAAAGCGTCCGGCACATTGACGGCGTTGACCGGATTATTATGTATAAGGTAGTCGATGACCTGTTGGGCAACGGCGGTGGCGACATTGATCTGGGCTTCCCGCGTGGAGGCGCCCAAATGGGGGGTGCAGATCAGCCGGTCCAGCTCAAAGAGGGGGGAGGCACCAGGTGGTTCGGTTTCAAAAACATCCAGCGCCGCACCGGCCACTTTTCCGGAGAGGATGGCCTCATGAAGGTCGGCTTCATCCACAATGCCCCCCCGGGCACAGTTGATCACCATGACGCCCGGTTTCATCTGTTCAAAAGCCGCTTTGTTCAACAGTCCGACGGTTGCTTTCAGCTTGGGGACATGAATGGTGATATAGTCGGACCGCTTCAGCAGTTCGGCCATGGATACACTGGTAAAACCCGCCTTTTCGATCTCCCGGGCACTGATAAGGGGATCATGAATAATGGGATTCATTTTCAAACCTCGAGCCCTGTCGGCCACAATGGAACCGATCTTACCAAACCCGATAACCCCCAGGACTTTGTTGAATACTTCACGCCCCTGAAGGTTTTTCTTTTCCCATTTGCCCTCCTTTAAGGTGGCGGTGCCCTGGGGAATGTTGCGGGTGAGGGCCATGATCATGGCAATGGTGTGCTCGGCAGTGGTGACTACATTTCCCATGGGGGTATTCATGACGACCACACCCCTTTGAGAGGCCGCTGGAATATCCACGTTGTCAAGCCCGATGCCCGCACGGCCTACAACTTTCAGGTTATGCGCCGCATCAAGCACATCCTTGGTCACCCTGGTGGCACTGCGAATGATAAGACCGTGATAATCTCCGATGATGTTTTTCAATTCATCCGGTGTCAGTCCGGTGCGCACATCAACGTCAATGCCGTCTTCGTCCGCCAACATTTGAATACCGATTTCTCCCAGCTTATCACTGACTAATACTCTCATTCCCTTCTCCTCTGCAGGCTCAGCGGCCTCCATTTTTGCTTGTGTCCCCGCGTTGCCGTATGGGTTATCGGTACATTTCCCGCTCCCTGCCCCGATAACCGATAAGTCCTGCGATACTCCTGTCACTCTGCTCCTGGACACAACCTATGGTTTTGAAAAATGCTCCATA
Source organism: uncultured Desulfobacteraceae bacterium (assembly GCA_964633235.1). Lineage (GTDB taxonomy): Bacteria > Desulfobacterota > Desulfobacteria > Desulfobacterales > CAZWGD01 > CAZWGD01. Next base: position 7,439 of record CAZWGD010000081.1, read on the forward strand.
TGGCCTGATTTGTCAAGCCTAAAGCGTTGTGGGGCAGGACAACCGCATTTCGAATTAATGAAGCGTCACAACGATGCATATCTCTTCTCCGCCGGCTGACCGGTTTGCGGCATTTTAGCAGCCGAACGCCTGAGCCGGTAGGTAAAAGCCATGGATAGTTAAAAGGATGAACAGAGGAAAGGATGTGATGGACTAGGGGCCTTCCGTCTCCTGGTCCGGTTTTCGAGGGTCCGCAGGAACTCCCAGGTTTCCGCTTTCAAGGTTTTTGATGATTGTCGAAATTTTTATAAACAGGCGGCCTGGTGTTAGAATCAGACGCTTGAAGGTGTTCAGGGTCCCTTGGCCTAGATTTTTAAAGGGCCTGAAACGAACCTTGGGCTTATCCAAAGACCCTTTGGCATTGAAATAGTACACCAGAATCGTTTTCTCTTTTCCGGTGAGGATGTGGCCCACTATAGGTATTTTGCTGATGATAAAATCGATGGTTCCAAGAGGCTGAACCGCCAGTTCTGCATCAATGCGCTTTGAGATGGGGTCAAAGGAGCCCTTGATGACGGCGTTGATCACCGGGCTTTTCATCACCATTCCTTCAGTGGTGATGATACCCCTGTTCAGTCTGACATACCCTTTGATGCTTTTATAGTACAACCCCTCTCGGCTTAGATCCGGCGGTTTTTGAATAAAAATCTTCTCCAGGCTTAAAAATTCAAGTATTTTCAAAAAGATATGGGATCTTTTTATCTGCCCCTCGACCATCTCGACATTAAAACCGCCGCTCAT
>CAZWGD010000082.1:0-8177 GCA_964633235.1 uncultured Desulfobacteraceae bacterium
ATAAGTTCTTAAATTCGGCACCCCGGAGCAAGAGTGCACCGTCAAGGGACATTTTTCCCTCAAATTTAGTTGCATCCAAACCGAGGCCGAGGAAAAGATCTTCAAGCGGTGTTTTGTCGAATTTTATGTGGCTCAGAAGATAAATATCCTTTTCAGGATGCGCATTGACGTGGCCCCAGACCTTGATATCTCCCCGGTCCGGCTGCAAGCGGATGTTCTCGATATCCAGGCGGCCGGGGCTTAAGGTGCAAACCCCGCTCAGAGCCCCGTAGGTCCTGTCTTTCCATTTCACCCTGGCGGTGCTGAAAGAAATCTTAATTCGGGAATCTTCAAAAAAGACCGCTTCCCTGAGGGGTTCTTTGGCTTCTCCGGGCGAGCGTATCTGTTTTAGGGCATCTGTGAGGTCAACTTCATCGGCCGTAGCCGTAATTTCCCCCTGCACTCCCCGCCAGCCTTGCAATTGGGCGGCAATATCCAGGACGTTTTTCCCCACAACCACGTCGTTGGCAGTAAGATCAATCTTTTTTCCATGAAAATTCAGATGGACTTTGCGACCTTCAAGCGGGGGTATAGAGGCACGCCCGCCAATGAAAAATTTCTCGATTGCCAGGTGGCCATCTAGCTGGAAGTCCCAGGGGGCGCTTAGGTCCAGACGGCCCTGGATTTGCCCTTGAGCACGACCGTTCAGTTGTCCTCCGGCCGGGTGAGAATTACCCCGATTGTCACGCACACCCAGATCCTGTAAAAACAACGGATCCATAGCCACGTTAAAAGGTATGCCCTCCTGTGTGTATGGATCGTAGTACGCTGAAGCCTCTACGGTGGAGTTTCCCACCCGCCAGATCAGGTTCCGCAAATTGACAGCTTTATTTGCGTCAATACCGATGTCGAAAATCAACTTATCATCGGCCCCCGGTGGGTCCATGCTAAAGGCCGCCTTTTCAAAGCGCATGTTTTCCAGACCGATATCTCCCCTCAAGGCCCATGCCTGGTTCCTTTTCTCCACATATAAAACGCCCCTGGTCTTCCCCGGGAACTGCAGGGACCGGGGAAAGTTGGGCAAAAACCGGTTGAAAATCTCTTTTAAGAAGGCTTCGGTCTCAATGCGGGCCGTTATCCCGGTCGCATGAAATGTGCCCTCTTTCCCCGGCTTTCCCTGCGCCTCCTCAAGCGGTGCGTTGACAAAGGCCCTGAAGGTGGACCTCCCCCACACTCCTGTGGCGCTGAGATCGGCGGACCCATCCTCCTTCAGGCTCAGGTTCGCCTGGTCGACATGCAGGGGAAATCCCAACTCCCTAGCCCCAAGGCGGCAGTCGCTGAATTCAACCCCCGCCTTCAATATCTTGGGATAGGGCCATCCCGCCTTGCGTACCAACCGGACCTCGGCGGCGGCTTTGCCACTCACGGAATCCAGTCGATTGAGTTGGTTACGGAACTGCGCCGGGAGCAAATCGGCTTCTCTGAAAGCATGCAGACCGGCCAGATCAATGACGGTCTTCAAGGTGGCGTCCAGGTCGGTCGATGCAGTTGACGGCCGGCCTTTTTGCAGTACATTGCGCAAATCTCCCGATACCTGATATGTCGATTTGCCCCATGTTCCCGTGGCGGAATACCGGCCGGCACCATCGGAACCCAACTTCAGATGCCCCTTTTTGATCTTCAGGGGAAAAGGCCATTGGTCGCGGGCAATGCGGCATTCGGCAAATTGGAATTCGCCGTCAAGAATCCGCACCCCCCAGCGGGGCCCCTGGAAACGTGTCCGTATATGGGATATCACCGTACCGCTGGTTGACTCCAACGCCTGAATTGAGGTCTTCAGCGCCTGGGGGAGCATATCGATCCGACCCTGTTGCCGCAAATCCGCTAGATCAAATTTTCCTTTCAGGCCGATCAACAGTTGCGCGGGGGAAACGTACAAACTGGGAACATCCAGGTTGCCGTCATGAATGGCGGAGCTGCCGAAGGTCCCGGTGACGCCGGATACGTTCAACCGGCCGTTTTGAATCCCCAGGCGTCCACCCACCTTCTCAATCGGCAACCCTCCGGCCAACTTCAGGGCGGTCATATCGGCCAGATCCAGGTGCAGGGAAAGCACATGGGCGTTCTGCGCTTGCCCTAGGTTCCTGATATCGCCTACCTTACCCTCTAGGCTGAAACGCTCCAGGCGTGCCCGGCCGCCGGTAAACACGGGAAACAGACGTTGTTCCAGCCATGGCGGCAGAAGTGCGGTGGGAAAAAGCATTTTAAAATCCGCAAGGGTCATGGCCGGCGACGTTACGCCCAAATGCAACACCGGGTTCGACCGCTCCCCGAAATCCAATTTGAGGGTCGTGTCGAGATGAAAATCCCCGTTCCCCAGGGACGACGAGCTGATCCGTATTACCCGGTCCCTGTAGTCACCGGTCAAACGCATATCCAGACGGGGGAACCCATATGTCTTTTGACGGTTTTTACGGAAGATGGAAAAACGGACATTGCGGCCGGTACCATCACCCTCGACTTGGAGAGGGCCGGCCAGGGGCGCTTTTATGCGTATCTTCATTTGCAGATCACCCTGCTCGAAAGATACGGGCCTTGTACGGGGAATCAATGCCAGGGGAATGTCTTCCAGGGTTAGCATGACATCCAGACGCGGGGCATCGGGCGCTTCCCTTGCGGGGCCGATGGTTCCCGACGCCTTAAACCGGCCGCTGTGTTCCCCGAGACGTACCCTGCCGTCCAGATCTAGTTTCAGCCCTGATGATGCTTCTGCGGGTGGCGCAAGGGTTAAATCAATCCCCTCAAACCGGTAGGGAATCCCCACCACATGGATGCGGGCGTTCTCAAAGACAACCGCATCCAACCTGGAAAGATGTTCGGTCGGAAATTCGCGCGAAAAAAAGCGTCCTACCCGGAATTTGGGCGCATCTTTTTTTTCCGGAGCCAGCTTGATCCCCGGGTTTTTAACCAATAAGCGCCTGGGTACCATATTGCCGCTTAACAGCTCGCCGGCATCAAAATAAACCGTTACCGAGGAAGCTTCAAACTCTTGGCGTCCGGTATGCGATACAGCGAATGCATTCTGGGCGACCACTCCCACGCCCTTGGACAACAAAATGCTGATCTTTTCGGCACGGATGTCATACCCTACGGTGGTTGATATCTGACTGAGCACATAGCGCTGAAAGGGCGGATGATGAACCAGCACGCTAAGGCCCAACCCAAGCGCCAATATTCCAAACAGCACGATAATTAATGCTCTGAACAGGAAGGGTATTTTTTTGAACGGCATGTGTCGTCTATTTAATTTTACATCCAATGCCAGGTGTCAATCCAAGATCAGCCGCTGGGGATCGCAGACCTCGCGCAGGATCTTCAATTCGGCATCGGTGGGGGGAACGGCCTGGGTGGCCCGTGAAATATCGACATCAAACTGCATGTTGGCTAAAACGGTCCGGGGTGTTGTGCCGGGATAGTACTGGTCGAGAAACATTTTAGCCGTTTCGGCATCAAAGCGCATTACGGCCAGGTTCGTCACCACCAGGTTAATGCCACCCGGTCTGAGACCGGCATGGCGTCGGCCGCGGATTCCGTCAAGCTGGCCCGGGCTTGTCAGGTAATCCAGCCGGTTGACAAATTTTCGTTTCTCATGCTGCATGAAAGCGATGCAGCGTGGGACGAAACTGGCCACGTCGCACCCCCCCCCGCTGCCGGCAAAACGAATATCGGGTGACGCATAATCGCCGATACAGGTGGAGTTCAGGTTGCCATAGATGTCGATTTGGGCGGCCCCCAAAATAGCAATGACCCTCTTGCCGGTGATGGGGTTCTGCATGGTGCCGAAGGCATCCAGCAGTCCGGAGTTGGACGCCGACCAGTACATGATACGGGGATCTCCCACCGCCATGGGCAGCTCCTCCAGCAGCGAGTCGACTGAACCGGTTTCGAAAAAGATGACGCTGTGGGGGGCATTGATATTTTTAGCCGCCGTGGCGGCCAGCATGGAGATGCCCGTACCGCAAAATACGATGTCGCCGTTGTGGATTTCCCGAGCGGCCATGATGGTCATCATTTCACGGGGTGTGTAAGGATTTTCCAACGGCATTTTCAAGTCCTTTTCATATTGACGGCATATCCGGTTCTGGAATCGGCTTTCAGGGTGTTCAGGCGCTCACTACCGATATATTTCAGCAGGTCGCGATGATCGGTCCGGCTTAAAATATAGGTCTCCTGGAGTTCCTTAAACCGTGCGTCATCCCTGGCCGCGGCGGCGTATTCACGCAAATAGGGGGCATCGTAATCGTAGTGGTTGAAAACGGCGGTGGGCCAAGCTCCGTAAGGTATATGGCACACCGCCGACACATGGATGAAGGGGATCTGGTTGTGGTCCGGCACTCGTCTCAGCACGTCGGCCGCCACCAGCTCTTCACAAGTCACAATCACATTGTGTGAAGCCTTCACCTGTTCCACGTCGGCAAAGGTAAGCCCCTGGATGCGGCAGGTGCCCATGGGATCGGCCTGCTGAACATGCACGATGCTTACCTCCGGATTGATCGCGGGTACGGCCACGACCTTGGATACGTCCATCCAATCTTCGAAGGGGTTGTCGATCACCCGCAGTTTACGGTTGACGATTTTGTCATCCCCGCGCCGCAATTCCTCGGAAAATCCCCACCGCTTCAGGATGTCGGAACCGAATCCGGATAGTGTAGGCAAAAAGGGAACGCCCATGGCACCGGCCAGGAATCGAAGGGTCATCATGTAATTGGAGTAGTCTTCAATCTGGATCGCATTTTCCTCCACGGCCTTTCGAAACCGAATACAGGTGGGGGCGGATTTGCCGGTACCACTGTAGGCGATTTCCAGTCTTGAGACCAAGCCGGCCCCGATGAGTTCATCCAGACCGACGCCGTTGGAATGTACGTACATGTGCAGGTTGCCGATTCCACGACGAATGATTTCATGAATCGCCGCCATGGGATTGCGGTTCAGCGTAAAACCACCGATGGACAGATGACAACCCGGTTTCACAAATCGGTGAATCGCCTCGCTTAAGGCCATGACTTTATTATGATATGTGTCCATAATGCAGGCTCACTCCCCTCTTAGTATCTCGTTTATTTGCCCTGCCTCATATTGTCAAGATATTTTAAGCCGGTAGCGCACCGGTTTTCTGGGTAGCCGCATTTGGAACGCATCAAACGTAGCGGCGATGCATATCTCTATTTTGAAAAGCCCTTGTTTCTTTGATGATGCCATGTTAAAAGAATGTCCGCCGAGTAGACCCGTATCAAAAAAAAATAGAGGATGGCGAATCATGCGCGATGATCGTATAGCAAAAATGGCAATCGTGGTTATCATTGGGGCGGTATTGCAGGGAATACTGGTCATGGCTGATTGCAAGCAGACCCCCGGCAGAACGGCGCTTGCATTTACAAAGGCCTATTTCAATCTGGATGCTTCCATGTCCGACATGCTGTGTGAAGAAGTACTAGCGGACCAGGACGAAGATCCCGTTGGAAAATTCCTCCACGGGGTTGCCGTCGAAGCCAGGTCACTGGGCCATGACGCGAGCTATATGCGCAGTATTCTCTACGGTATGCATACCCATACGGTTCCTATTGACGACACCCATGCCGAGGTGCATGTAAAAGGTACCCGGGCGCGTAACATCAACCCGGTTTTTGCTTATGTGGCCAAGCTCTTTTTTCTGGGAAAAACCTACACCGTCGACCAGACCTTGGAGATGGTGAAGGAAAACGGCCGCTGGAAGGTGTGCGGCCAGCCGTTTTTCCTTGGCCGCTAGTGGAGCCCATGGCATCAATCTATGCCCGTATCCAAAATCGTGCCCGCCAGATTATCGCTCGCTTTCCAACCCCGGATTTTTACAGTGTCTGTTCCCGGGCCGTGGATTCATCGCGGCTATGTTTTAACTCTCATCCGCAAATAACGCCCTTAAAAACCTTTGTCACCCCCCATCTAAGCGATGACTATGGTCACGGACTGCGGCACTCCGTTAAGGTGGCTGTGGATGCGGGAGCCTTGATGTTAATCGAGGGTGAGTACGCGGGATACGACCCGGAGTATCTAAACCGTAGGGTTCTGATCGTCCACGCCACCGGGTTGTTGCACGATATTAAACGCAAACACAAGCATCATGCCCGCCTGGGGGCGGACCATGCCCGCAAAATCCTGCGTTCGCACCCCTCCTTCTCCCAAGATGAAATTGATGATATCTGCCAGGCTATAGCAAATCACACGGCTTTCAAAAAAATTCTGCCCATAAAAACGCCTGCCGGTGAGATGGTGTCGAACTGTCTTTACGACGCCGACAAGTTCAGATGGGGACCCGATAATTTTAGGGACACCCTGTGGGAAATGGTCTCATTTTCCAATCCACCCCTCAGCGAATTTTTACGTCAATATCCCAAGGGTATGGAAAGCCTTATGATGATTAAAGAGACCTTTCGCACGCGGACCGGAAAAAAATTCGGCCCCCGCTTCATCGACCTGGGATTGGCCATGGGCAAAGAAATTTATGAGATGATTCGAGCTGAATTCACGAATTGACGCCTCAACGAAAACCGATTAAAACGGAAACAAAACCCAACCGCAGGAACGCCGCCATGGGGGGCGATAATTACAGTCTGATTCCAAGCTTGACACCGGGAAAACAGGGATTTTCACTTCGGCGCGCGGCTGCCCAGGATATGGCATGCGGCTGCTGTTAGTCATTATCGGCCTCTTCTTCCAATGTGCCTGCACACCGGCTGACGGTTTCCAGAAGCCGACGGCGGCACCTTTTGCGCCATATGAAAGGCTGACCTTCGAGGTGCGCTGGTCGTTTATCCCCATAGGTTCCGTGGTGCTCGAGGTGCTCCCCATGAAAATGATAGAGGATACTCCCCATTACCATTTCTCTATGACAGCCAAAACAAACGCCTTTGCAGACAGTTTTTATAAGGTTCGCAGTAGGATAGAGTCATTTACCGACAGCGCTATGACCCATTCCGTACGCTATACCAAGCGCCAGCGGGAGGGGCGGGTGCGGCGTGATGTGGTGGTGCGTTTTGACTGGCCTGCCAAACGGGCGTACTACAACGATTTTTATAAAAACAAGCAAAAGACCACTGCACTGCTGCCCGGTGCATTCGATCCTTTATCCGCTTTCTACTATGTGCGGGGACTCGAGCTGAAGAAAGGCGCCCGAGCCGCAAGACCGGTTTCTGACGGCAAAAAATGCGTCTTGGGAAAAGCGCAGGTGGTGGCACGTGAAACCCTGCGATTGGAGGGTGGTACCTTTGACACCTTCCGTCTGCAACCTGAGCTGAAACACGTGGGAGGTGTGTTCGAAAAATCGAAGAATGCCAAAATCAACCTCTGGGTCACCGCCGACCATCGCAAAATCCCGGTTAAGATCACGAGCAAGGTCATCATCGGCAGCTTTGTTGGAGAACTGACCTCAATGACGGGAACCCGTTAAGGTTCGCTGAAAAACGACTTCCCGATTTTTTAGGATTCAGGCGTCCGCGGGGCAACCGCATTTGGAGCGAACGACGCCTAGCGGAGATGCTCAGGCAACATCCAGACGCGGCTACCTCGCAGGCGTTCGCCCTCTATCTTGACATATTTTGGGCGGATTGTTACGCTCGGGGCCAAAAAAACCCATTCCACTCCCCACCATAAGGAGACCGTCATGCTGAAAAAACATAGGCTTAAACCTTCCGATCTTAGATGTTCCTGTGACCCCAAACAGTTCAAATTCCGGAATACATCTTACGTGAAGCCATTGGAAGACGTCATCGGCCAGAAAAGGGCGGTTCAGGCGATTGAGTTCGGGCTGAATATGAAAAGCCCGGGGTATAACATCTTTGTCAGCGGTGTTGAGGGGACCGGCAAGTCAACCATATTGAAAGATATCGTCAGCCGACACGCGGTCAGCCTGCCACCCTCCAACGACTGGTGCATGGTGAACAATTTCAAGGATGAGTTCTGTCCCATTACCATTGCCGTTCCCACGGGAAAGGCCAGTCGATTCAAAAAACAGATGGCCAAATTCATCGATGATCTGAAAAAAGAGCTGCCCAAGGTGTTCAGCAGCAAATCCTACCAGAAAAAACAGTCTGAAATTCAGAACAAATTCCAGGAGAAACAACGCCTGCTTTTTCAGAAGCTGGATGAGTCCGCCGGCCAAAAGA
>CAZWGD010000083.1:0-8076 GCA_964633235.1 uncultured Desulfobacteraceae bacterium
GTCTTCAGGCAGTTTATCGATTTGTTTGTCGAACTGGCTGTCCGGCAAGCTGATCGCCGTGGAGATATACCCTTTGACATACTTGGCCTTATAGGGCCGGGAATCGATAATGGTAACACCTAATGGTTTTGGTATTTTGACATACTGATTGACGAAAGCGACATCCACGATGTCGTGGAACTTCCAGTCCGACTCCATCATGATCTGTTTGGGGCTCTTTTCGGCCACCTTCTTTACCTGCTGTCCGGCGCAGCCGAACAAAAGGGCCGTCGCCAGCAGGGCCACCGCAAGCCATTCCAACCGCTTGACTACAGGCTTCATCTTTCTCCTCCTCGTTTCACTGATTAATATTAATTGCTTTTCGAAGGCCATTGATGCTTCGTTAATGATACATCTATGAAGGACTGCCACTGTATTTGGGGGTCTTCTTTTTCTTTTCCCAATCCTCAATATCCACGCTCTCTTCGACACTTTCCCAACCGGTGATCATGGCCTTGATATGGGCAAATAGGGAATGGCCGGTGGTGGTCATGTAGACGTGCACCACCACGAAGGTCAGAATGGCGAAGGCACCGGCTGTATGAATCCAGGCGATCAGTCCAAGGGAGATGGCGCCCAACCCCCACGCATGCCAGGAGTTGTATCCCCAGTACAAAAACCCGGTGGCCATCTGCACCGGCAGCAAAACGGCCGCCAGGGAGAGGTAGGCCAGCCGCTGCACCGGATTGTGCTTGGCTTCCTTGCGTTTGGGAAAGGGGTGGGACTCGCCCCTGAATATGCCATAGGTGTAGTGCCGGATGACACTGAACATCTTCTTGGTCGTGGGCACGTACTGCCGCCACTCTCCGGTTGTGAAGATCCAGAAGGCGAAAAAGGCAAAGGCGATCAGCCAGGTCAGTCCCACGAAGTCGTGCACCTTTACAGCAGTTTCGTATCCTAAAAAGGCAAATTGACTGTGAATCTCGAAACCGGTCACCAGCAGAATCACGATCAGGGCCATCTGCAGCCAATGCCAGAACCGCTCATAGCGGGTGTATAGATAGATATTTTTCATATCGGCATCCATGATTTATGCGCCTCCCTTGTTTCCGTTTCTTCGGGTAAATATGCGTCCCAGCCCGTGGAGACCCACACCCGCCAGTGAACCGATGACCATGACCCAGCCGAATAGATCCAGGATGCCGGCGCCGTCCCGCCCGGGCATATAAAACCCGGCCAGGTTGGCCATGCGGCTCTCTTGCTTGGTATGGCACTGATTGCAGGCCACCACGTTGTCCCTGGGCGCCACCATATGGGTGGTGGGACATAGGTGGTTTCGACAAAATCGAACTCGCCGGAGAATTCCAGCCCCAGGGCCTGGCTGCCCCTGGACAAGGCGTCCTGCCAATCGAGTGTTTTCCAGTAGTCGTGGGGACCGGAAAGCAGAGGCGTCAGCAGGGTCTTGTTGACCTTGTCGTAAGGCTGTATGCCCCGGTGGGTTTTAAAGGGAAAGATCCTGGCGTTTGGGTCATCCCGGCTGCCCAGGGGATGGCTCAGGGTCACGGTACCGCTAGGGTCTATGGTGTCGGCAGCCGTCAGGGACTGGATGGAGCCGTTGAACCAGAAGTATTCCGGTTGAACATTCTTATCCCACTTCATCTCCCCTTTGATGGTCAAATAGTCGTGCTTGCCGAAGGCGCCTTTACGCTTGTACGGCTTGCCCTCCGCATTCAACTGACCCGATTTTGACCAATCCCAGGACATCTTGGTGGGATTGACCCGGGCGAAGGTGGGAATATGGCAACTCTGGCAGGCCACCTTGTCGGTGTGATCGTTGGCCTTGGAACCCGCCTTGTGGGGTGTGCGGCTGTGGCACGATTCACAGGTGATCTTAGAGGCAAGATCGTCTTCGATCAGGCTTTTGCGGTGCGTGTAGGCCGGAGCGGTGTAAATCCTGCCGGCGATATTGTGCAGCTTGGTGGTGTGACAGCGTACACAGTCAAAGTCCTGCCCGTCGGTTCCCATGTGCACGTCCAGGGCCTTGTTGGGTTTGGTCAGTGAGCTGTCCAGATCGCCGTGTTTGACCCCATCGCCGCCGCCGCCCTTGAAATGGCAGCCGCCGCAGTTGCTTCTCGTGGGCCGGCCCACAAGCTGTACCGCGGTTTGAATTTCACCCTGAATTTCAGCTGCCAGACTTTTGGAGTCCGCGTCGGTCTCCTCACTGAAGGCGTTGAAATCCTCGAAGGCCTCCTCCCAGTCAATCTGTTTTTTTCCATGGCAAACCAGGCAGTTGACGGCCTCGGTTTTATTCCCCCAGCCGGGATGGCATCCCATACACCCTTTGTCGGCGGTTTTATTGGCCGAAATGCAAAAGTTGTTCAGCGATAGGCCCGCCTTGCCCATCTGATCGCCCTTTTCGCTTTTATGGGCCAGCCAAGTCCAGTGGATGGTTTTATGGAACTGCGCCGCCGCTTCGGAGTGACAGGAGAGACAGGCCCGGGTGATTTCGGGCCCTGATTTGAACTCCTTTTGCAGAATCTCAAGTTTGGTATGATCGGTGGTTATCCAGATCCGTTGCTCTTTGGTTGCCTGCTGGGCCATGGTGCGGCCCGGGGCCTGATCACCGGAATCCTGAGCCGCGAAAATTTTGGGCGCCATGGTGAAGCAGACAGCCGCCCAAACCACAAGGAAGGTTGGCAGAGCACGCTGCCAATTAAGCTGTTTCATCGGTTTTCCCCTATTGTCTTGAAGCTGTCATCAAGCTTGAAAAGGATCGTGGGCTTATTTGCATTTGGCCGGTGTTGGTGAATCCGAGGCGTGGGCATGTAAGTAGGTGAAAATATCGCTCAGGTCCTTGTCGGACAGCCCGGACCACTCCTCCTGGCAGCCGAATTCATCAAAGGCCTTGCTGTCGAACATGGCTTCCCACTCCGCCTGGGTCTTGGCATCGGGGTTTAACTTGGGCTTGGCCTGGTCTACTTCACCACGCTCATGGCAGGCCTTGTAAACCTTGCGGTAAGTATATTTGCCCTTGCGCTTGTTGCCCTGCTCCATAGCCGCCGCTGCCCCCGAAAAAACCAGGGCCACCAAAATCGCCATTACTGCTGAAAAAATTTTCCTGCTCATCTCTCATCTTCTCCTTTCTATAAAGTATTTGTTGGAACGGCTCTCTTTCGTTTTTAATCCCATTGGGTTGAAAGACGTTAACACTGCAATGCTTGTGCCAATTCATAAAAAAAAGACCCTCTTTCTTAACCTATTGATTTACTGAACTTTTTAACAAGGGTCCTGACAGGGGCCCGGCCCGGCTGCCGGCGGAAGTGTTAACCTGTATTAACATCTGTTACCCACCGGTCTTGGCCAAAAGCGCCTTACCGGAAGTCTCACGTTTAAAAAACCATGTGGCGACTGCTTTGTTTAAAGACTTCCGCCGTATTTTCGGGCTGCACAATATCCACGCCCACCGGCAGGGTTTCGCCGGCAGTACGGGTATGTCCGGACAGGCTAGCGGCGCAAATGGAGACCCAGGCCCTGCGGGCCAGGTATCTGAAGGCAGCGGTCTTGATGAAACCGACGCCTTCGCCCCAGATGTGGATTCTGACCGCCTTGCCCTTTTCCAGGGCCGCCAGGGTCAAGCTCTCCACATATTCGAAGTAGCGGTCCGAAGTGACCAGGATCAGTAATGAATTGTCGGAACGGTTTTCCATCGCCTTCAGTCCATCTCACCACCAACAAATGACGCGATCATGGGCAAAGATATCATCCACCAGTCGATTCCAGTTGATGGCTTTTTGGGATATCTGATCCCGGTATAAACCGACCACGCACACCCCCTCATCGCCAGCCAGCTCTTGGATCAGGGCGGCGATGGTTTCATCGGGTTCGGATTTCAGGATGTGTAGCACATTGTCCATAATTATAACGGAATCACCACATCCGCCTGGCTGATGATGGCGGCGGCATGGGAGGAATCGACCACCTGGAAGCCCAAGTTGTCCAGCAGCGCAGACTGGTCGGTGAAGAGCTCAATTCCCGTCCGTCTGCACCGCTGAAAGAACCGGCGCTCCTTCGCGGACCAATCCAGGGCTGCCGGTCCCAGCAGAACAAGCCGAATCACGGCCCCCTCCGCGTAAAGATCGAAAATGACCTCCATGTCTTGGGATATACGACGGAGGTTGCGCATTAAAAAGACAAATGATTGTTCGGTCATGGGTCTTCTTTTCCCACTACGGTTGAAAAACCCCTCGGCATCCAACGGCTGTGCCTCTCTTTCCAAGGTCTGCTTTATCCTTGGCAATGTTCGTAAATCCATGCAATGATCGTACCAGCCATCATTATTTGTCAACTAACTGATATGCTGGATGATATTGCATCCTGAACATCTGTTTGCTTTTCAGAAACAAGCGTAGTATGTTAACAGCAGTTAACAACTGTTAACCCTATGGGCTAATAAAGTTATCATCGGGGCGCGGCATGGATATTTCACAGTATTGGAAAACCATCATCGATACCCTCCAGGACGGGGTGATGGTGGTGGACCCCACCGGCATAGTGTTTTTCATGAATCCAGCGGCGGAACGCTTGACCGGCTACTCGCAGGAGGAGTTGATCGGCCGCTCGTGCCGTCTTCTGGAGTGCTCGGGCTGCGAGATCATTGGGACCGGACGGGCTGAAAAGTGGTGCAGCCTTTTCGCCAAGGGTACGGTCCGAGCCAAAAAATGCCTGATCACCCACAAGGAAAAACGCTCCGTTAACATCGTTAAAAATGCATCAATTCTAAGGGATGCAAAGGGCAACATCATCGGCGCCGTCGAGACCCTAACCGATATGTCCGATCTGGTGCGGCACCAGATGGAAATCTTCGATTTGAAGAAAAGCCTGCAGATGGACAGCGGCTACCATGGCATGTTGGGTAAATCCCGGTCCATGCTGAACCTTTTCGAACTGATCGATAATGTGGCCCAGTCCGATGCACCGGTGATCATCACCGGGGAGAGCGGCACCGGCAAGGAACTGGTGGCGCGGGCCATTCATGAGGGCAGCCTGCGCTGTGGCAAACCCTTTATCAAGGTCAACTGTGCCGCTTTAAACGAAAACCTGCTGGAGAGCGAGCTGTTCGGCCATATAAAGGGCGCTTATACCGGGGCGGATAAGACCCGCATCGGCCGTTTTGAAGCCGCCCACGGAGGGACTATTTTCTTGGATGAGATCGGTGACATCCCTCTCACCATCCAGGTTAAGCTCCTGCGGACCCTGGAGGAAAAAGAGATCGAGCGCGTGGGTGATCATCGGCCTATCAAGGTCGACGTGCGGATCATTTCCGCCACCAATAAGGACCTGGAAGCCCTCATCGCCCAGGAGCGCTTCAGAGAGGATTTATATTTTCGGATCAATGTCTTTCCCATCACCTGCCCGCCCCTGCGCCTGCGCATTGAAGACATTCCCATGATCGTACAGGGTTTTATCCGCCACAACAACAGCAAAAGCGGCAAAATGATCCTGGGCCTGACCCCCGAAGCCATGGAAAAGATGACCCGCTACGACTGGCCCGGAAATGTCCGCGAGCTGCGCAACGCCGTGGAGTATGCCTTTATTCTGTGCTCCAGCGGCGGCATCAATGTGCAGCATCTGCCACCTAAAATCGCCGGCGCATCCCTGGATTGTCCGGAGCCGCCCGATACAAAAGACCAGATCAACCAGCATAAAAAAGAGGCCCTGATCAAGGCCCTTAAAAAGGCCCGGGGAAACCGGTCGGAAGCAGCCAGGATATTGGGGGTCAGCCGTGTAACCGTGTGGAAACAGATAAAAAGATTCGGTATTGACCTCTACAGCGAGCTCACGGATTGATTTTTTGTAAATACGGATCCGCGGAGGTTGCCGAACCTAATGTTGAATCACCCGTTCCATATGGCTATCCGTGCCCTCGAAAGTCTCTCAAAATCAACTACGCTGAAATCCGGCAGCGCTACTGTGATGAGCTTTCGCATGCAAAACTTCCACCTGGGCAAGGATAAAGCCGGGGCGTGTTTTTTCCCGAGCGGCAGGCACGCCTTCAGGGCCAGATATCACTAACCGTGAAGCCCTCCGGGAACGGATCGCCCGGGTCCAGGATGTGTTGGCTGATGGCCGTAATCCAGGCCTGACCGCTGACCGTGGGGACAACGGCCCTGTGCGGTCCCACTTCGGTTTCCTCCACCAAACGTCCAGTGAAAACAGTCCCTAATATGCCTTCATAGTGAAAATCCTGATTGAGTTTCAGTTCATCGCGCGCGAACAGGGTGGCCATCTTGGCACAGGTTCCGGTACCGCAGGGACAGCGATCGATGGCGCCCGTCCAGGTTTCGGGTGCATCCCAGTTGAAATCGCCGGTAGACATGGTTACGGCGTTTTTGAGGTGCGCCTCCGGATTGGCTGTCTGCGAGTAGAGCTGAGAAATGGTCACGCCGTTGAACATGGGGTTATCAGGGTGTTCGACGATCAATTGCTCGGCGGCGGCGGCCCGCAGCATTTCCCCTGTTTTGGCGATTCTGGATCCGTTTTGAGGGATCAGCGCCAACTCGAACTGATCGGCGTCCGCAATGACGTAAAACATGCCCCCCCAGGCGATATCCACGACAACCTCGCCCAGAAGCGGAAGCTTCAGCTTTACGTCCAGATGGGTTGCAAAGGCGGGAACATTTTGAAAGGTTACCCGGAGCACCTTGCCGTGGGCACAATCCGCGCGAACCGGTATCAGACCTGCCGGGGATTCAAGGGTGAGCCGGGTTACGGGCTCCCGCATGGGGAGCATACCTGTTTCCAAGAGCACGGTGACGACGGCCATGGTATTGCCGCCGGACATGGGCGGATATTCACTCTGTTCCATGATGATGAAACCGGCATCGGCGTCCGGATGACAGGGCGGCAGGATAAGATTGCAGCACATGGCCGGATAGCCTCGGGGCTCCCGCAACATCAGCAGTCTCAGATTGTCACCATGTTTTTGCAGCCATTTCATCTTCTCCAACATGGTCACTCCGGGAACGTCGAGAACACCGCCGGTGATCACCCGCATGGGAGTCCCGGCATGTACATCCACAGTGGTTATCATGCGCTTAATCTGCATCGCTCGGTTCCTTCAGGTAGGAATGATCTACTGCAATCGGCATCGATGTACTCCTGAGCGGTGTCTAGGCATTTTTTTAGCCTTTGGATGGTCTTTTTCAGCTTTGCCCGTTGTGGCCCGGTGGCCCGTATGGCGGCCAACTCGGCGGAACGGCATTCCACTATCTCCCGGGTTTCCATGAGGTCGAAGAGAGCGCCGGTCTTAACGGCTTTATCCATGATATCCGCCATTTTGTCCGTTGCCGGAAGTTTGCTTCTCACGAAGGTGCCCTTACCTAAGGTTTCTATGGGGAAATGCAGCCTTTGTCAAGGAAAAATCAGGTTGTCAGACAACAGATCACCTGAGATAAACCTTGACATGCACCAGGGATTGTCGTAGAGCAGTGGCCGACAAACTGAATATACATTACCAAAAAAGAGGCTGGATATCATGAAGCTGGAAAACCCGCGGCCCCGGCTGCAAATATTGAGTGAAGCAGACAAACAAAAAGTTTATTTCGCGGCCCTGGAGGTCCTGGAGCGCACCGGTGTGGCCGTCAAGAATGAAGAGGCCCGCAAACTGCTCATGGAGGCCGGGGCCCATGTGGCCGGCGAAGACGTGCGGATGCCTTCCTGGTTGATCGAGAAAGCCGTGTATCTGGCCCCTAAACAGATCATTCTGTATTCACAGGACGGGCATCCGGCCCTACGCTTGAGCGCAGGGAATGCTTACTTCGGTTCAGGCGAAAACACCCTTTTTTTGGTGGACAGCTTTACCGGACAACGGCGCCGATGGCTGGTCGAGGATATCAACGACAGTGTCGTGCTCCAGGATCAACTGGGGAATATTGATTTCATGGCTCCGCTGGGAAATGCCTCTGACTGTGCACCGGAATTGAGTTGTCTACATCAATTTGAGAGCATGCTCACCTACACCCAAAAGCCAGTCATGTGGAGCGCCTATAAAGAACAGGGTGTATACGATATTTTGGAAATGGCCGAAATTCTGGCCCA
>CAZWGD010000084.1:0-7202 GCA_964633235.1 uncultured Desulfobacteraceae bacterium
GTAGCGCGACCAGTTGGTCCCGAATTGAAACTCCAGGGTAATACCGGTAACCACCCCCAGGGCAAAGTTGATTAAAAAAATCTTTCCCCAGAATTTGGTCATTCTCAGGTAGGTTTCGTCACCTGTACGCGCATAGCGGGTTTCCATGATAGCGATCATAACGGAAAGACCCAGCGTTACGGGAACGAACAAAAAATGGAACATCGTAGCAGCCGCAAATTGCAGCCTTGATAAAAACAATACATCCATCGGTGGCCCTCCTTTCGTGATTGAATTTATTTATCAGCCAGTATCAAAGATTTTGAAACGCGTTCATTGTAGCCGCTCTGGAGAATTGAGGCAATCCCGCTCCAGAGACAGCTTGTCAAATGTGGCCTCGGCCAGAGTTTCGCGCAACTGATCCCTGGCCTTTTGCCACACCTGATGCGCCGCACAGGCCCTGCTGCGGTCGCATGAATCCGGCCTTAATATACAGTCGTTTAAAAATATTTCACCAATCACGGCTTCGATCACCTCAAGCATGGTGATTTCCGCGGGTGAAACAACCAGCCGCAGTCCGCCTTTTGATCCCTGCACAATCTCGATCAGTCCCGCATGGGCGAGTTGTTTGGCAATTTTACCCAGAAACTGATTCGGAATATCCATGGCCTGGGCAATCTGCTTGCGTTTGGAAACCTTTCCGGAATTGTGCCTGGAAAGGTAGAGGATGCAGCGCACGGCGTATTCCCCTGCCCGGGTTAAGCGCATGGTTCACTCCATTGATATGCGATAATTTAGATCTTTTTAATCTGATATTATGGTGAAAATTTGCTGTCAAGCTTTTTTTGGTATGGTAAAGCCTTGCCGTACGTCAGGATCGGTCGGAATTCACGGATGGGGGTAAAGCGATACTAATAACAACCAACCCGATTGCCGGTGCCTCGGCTTTCGGGAGCTTGAAAATGCGCACCTGCTTCTGAAGAGCGGGCTTGACACCCCCTTAAAAATCGATATGTTATTATGGCCATGCATCAACACCAGAGAATATCTTCCGCATCATCACGCCGCGACGGACCAATGATTAGGGGCAAACACCATGGTTGAACCCTTGAATGTAACCGGCCGCCTCTGTCCCGTACCCATTACCATGGTCTCCAGGGCATTGAAAAAAATGCCCGTGGGGGCGCTGCTTGATATCAGGGCCGATGAAGGCGGGTTCGCCAGTGACCTCAGGGCCTGGTGTTTGGAAACCGGCAATATCCTGCTGGATATCCAGGCCGAAGACGAATTCCTTGCCGCCAGGGTGCAGAGAGGGGCCGGTTTCCACGGCGAAAGCCCGCTTGAAAAGCTTAAATTCATTTTACTGGGAATTAGGATTCATTTAAGCAAAGTTTTTACCCTGATGCTACCGTTTAAAAAACCCCGCTTTTTAGTCACCTTTGTCTCCGTGGCCGAAGGGATGCGCTCTCACAAGTTTCTAAAAGAACACCATTTTTCCGGCTACCGCCTACTGCCCGTACCCGATGAAATCTATCCACACTGTGGACTTGTTTTCGGGTTCAAAAAAAAAGAGCCCGCCGTGCAGCTGTTTAGTGTATTGCGGGAGGCCAGTTTTGCCGTAGAAGATATCCGGATGGAGGATGCCACAAAGACATACCCCCGGGTGCCTGCGGTTTATTCATAAACCAACGTTCTCGCTCCGGTGCAATTTTTCAGGCCCTGTGCGAACCAGAAAAAAGGAAGTTGACCCATGGGTCCATTGAAAGGTGTGCGCATCATTGAAGTCGGCGGTATCGGTCCGGGGCCTTTTTGCGGCATGATGCTTTCGGATATGGGGGCCACTGTCATCCGGCTGGAGAGAAAAGACGAACTGTCACTCACCAAATCCAAGTACAACATTCTGACCCGCAACCGAAAATCTATCTTTATCGATCTAAAGCAACCTCAAGGGGTGCGTGCACTGCTTAGGATGCTGGAACAGGTAGACGCACTGCAGGAGGGTTTTCGGCCCGGCGTCATGGAACGTTTGGGACTGGGGCCCGACATATGCCTGGAGCGCAATCCCGGCCTGGTTTACGGAAGAGTGACCGGCTGGGGGCAGGAAGGCCCCCTGTGCGGTGCCGCCGGTCACGACATCAACTACATCGCCCTTTCCGGTGCCTTGCATGCCATCGGCCGCCAAGATCAAAAGCCGGTGCCGCCTTTGAATCTGGTGGGAGACTTCGGAGGCGGGGGCATGCTGTTGGCGTTCGGAATGGTTTGCGCCCTGTTTGAAGCACGGCAGTCCGGACGGGGGCAGCTTGTGGATGCCGCTATGATCGACGGCTCGGCTACGCTCATGGCCATGATCTACGGACTCAAGGCAGCGGGCCTCTGGACGGACAAGCTGGGTGCCAATCTGTTGGATTCCGGCGCGCACTTCTACGACACGTATGAAACTGCCGATGGCAAATTCGTGTCTGTAGGCTCCATCGAGCCCCGCTTTTATCGTCTTTTGTTGTCGCTGGCCGAGATAGAGGACCCGGAATTTGAACACCAGCTGGATGCCGGCCGATGGCCGCTTTTGAAGGAGAAATTGAAGGCCGTATTTAAGACAAAAACCCGGGACGCCTGGTGTGAGATCATGGAAGGCAGCGATGTCTGCTTTGCACCGGTCCTGTCTATGGAGGAAGCCCCGGAACACCCCCATAACCGGCTGCGGAACACCTTTCTTGAGCAGGATGCCGTCATCCAGCCCGCTCCATGTCCCCGTTTTTCCAGGACCAAACCCGAAATCAAAAACCCGCCGCCCGCTCCCGGAAAGGATACTGAAAACGTCCTGTCTGATTTCGGATTCAGCCCCCGGGAGATCGAGGACCTCAAAGCGACGGCGACCATCTGACGGGCCCACCTCCCGTTCGGCGGGATAACGGCCCCGGAAGCGGGGGAAAGACCGCCGATGATTTTCAGGCTACAGCCGTTTTTCAAAAAATGACGCCAGCTGCTCCAGATGACGCCCCTCTCCTTCGGATAATTCCGTAAAAACCGCTTTGGCACGCTCCGACGCCACCTGCCTTCCCAGCTCTAAATACAGGTCAAAGGTGTTGGCCTCGAGGGCCATTAAGAGATCGAGAATATCCGTAATCCCCTTACCTTGCGACCAACGAACCGCCTCCGGAACGCTCACGCACCCGGCCATCACCTCATGAGGCGGTTTCTGCAAAACAGTTTTTGGAAAATCCTTACCCCCCGTCCGCCCCGAAATTTTTTGAAACAGCTGCGAAAGGGATGCCTTGTGGGCGCGCTTAAGAGCGATCAGGCGCATAAATACATCGATGACGTCCTGATCCCGGGCGGCATCTTTGAGGGTGTTAAAGAACTGCTGGGAGCCATCTTCGATGTACCAGGCCATGGCAATGAGCTCTTCCGGAGCCATATGTTCCGGGAAGCAAAAAACCCCGGCCTCGGGCGGACCGGCGGCCACCAGACCGTTATAGGCAAGCATGCCGCCTTCCATATTGTGCACGTTTTCAAAACCGGCGCCGTTCAGGATACCTACACCGGAGCGGCTGCGATTGCCGGAACGGCAGTAAACAATCGTCATCCTGTCCGACCGGATGCCGCTCAAGGCGGAGGGTAGCTCGGCTAAAGGAATCAATTTTGCGCCGGGTATGTGTCCCTGTTCGTATTCGCCCGGTTGTCTCACATCCAGCAAACAGTAGGTATCGGTCTTTTTTTCTTTGATGACCCGCCGTACCTCATCGGGTGAAATCGGTTTCACCTTTTGGAAAAATCCACCCAGTATCATCATACCTCCTTCCTGAAAAACGGTATCCGGTGCGTTCTGTATTTGCAGCGCAAGTGTTTATAAAGCAGCCTGTAAAATGTCCATCAGTTCCCCCTCGGTAAGCACGATGGGATTGCCCTGCATGCTGCTGGACCGCCGTGCCTTGTTCACCAGCTCCGGCAGCATCCGCGGAGCCAGACCCAACTGGGACAGGGATGCAACCCTCAGGGAGGAACAAAGGCCGTGCAGCCACTGAGGACCTTTTTCGGCGGTGGCCGCCCGGGATCCGGTGAAAATACGGGCCATATCCCGGTAGCGGGGGAGCGCCGGCGATTCGGGCGCCCTCGAGGAGAGGGCAGCGATATTGGCCTCACAGACGAAGGGTAACAGCCGGGCGCAGAGCATGCCGTGGGAAGCATCAAGCATGCCGCCCAGAGGCCCCGCGATGCCGTGGACCGCCCCCAGGCCGGCATTGGCCAACACCAGACCGCTAAAAAGGCTGGCCATGGCCATCTGCTCCCTGAATGCGATCGAAGCGCCGTCCGTGTGAGCGGACGGCAGCGCCCCGGCGGCGCGTGTCAAGCCTTCACGGCAGATGCCGTCGGTCAGGGGATTGGCCATTGTCGACACGTAAGCCTCGGCCAGTTGGGTCAGGGCGTCCATTCCCGTGGCCGCCGTAACCTCGGGAGGCATGGTCAGGGTCAAGCGCGGATCCACCACCGCCAGGTCGGGCAGCATGAGAGGGCTGCGGAGGCTGACCTTGACCCCCTTTTCCGGCACACGGATCACTGCATTGCGGGTAACCTCGGCCCCGGTGCCTGCCGTGGTGGGAATGGCGATACAGGGGGCCGGTGGTGCTGACAGAGGGCGGGCGCCCCCGACTACCTCCAGGTATCGGAAAAGATCACCGCTGTTGGTTAAGAGGGCGGCGACGGCCTTGGCCGTGTCCAGTACGCTGCCGCCCCCCAGGCCGATAACGGCGTCGCATGCGGCCTCTCTTGCCGCTTCGGCCGCGGCGGCCATCGTATGTGTGGTGGGTTCATGCATCACCTGGAAGGTGGTCCACGCCAAATCCGCTTGGTCCATCTGCTCCAGAAGCGGCGCCGACCGGCCGGCCGCCCTCCCCGTGATCACCAAAAACCGTTTTCCCTTGGTTGCGGCAAATTCCGGAACCCGGGACAGCGCACCATCCCCGAAAATAATCTTACCGGCCGTGGCAAATTGAAACATTCTTCCTCCGTTTGCGAGTCGGGATATCACCCGCTCCGCGCCCCATACTCACCGTCCGCATCGCTTCTCCCCTGGGTGACGCCTAGCGTAATCTGCCATACCCCAAAGCAAAGGTCAAACTGGGCTGGGCCGGGGGAATTTCTGTTTTAACGCCGCGGTGCCTAAAACCCATATCTGTTTTTCTTGAGATGTTGGCCAGAACCGCCCGCATTTTTTCCTGTTATTTTCCAAATATCACGGGTAAACTTTAGGTCTGCTGATGAATACTGCATGCTAGATCAAAACCGGTGGAGGTAAAAATGCACTTAAAACATGTGGCCCTGACATGTCGTTCCGAAGATGAGAGTGACGTTTTCTACGGCCGGCTTTTAGGCCTCACAAAGGTGAGGACCAAACTGCTTTCACCCGGGTTGACCAGGGATATATTCAACTTGACCCGGGAAGTAAAATTTATCGATTATAAAGATGGAGATGTGCATTTTGAGATCTTTATCAGTGACCGGCACCCTGGTACCTCCCATAAGTTTGAACATACCTGCCTTGAAGTAGATGATATCGGCGCTTTTCTCCAAAAGTGCGCTGATCTCGGTGTGAACGTCCGCCGCATCCCCAGAGAAACTGCCTGGATCACCTTCATCTCCGACTTCAGCGGCAATTGTTTCGAAATCAAGGAGAAGTAACCTCGTGATGCACCGTTTCGAGCCTAGAAACCTTTTTTCACGGCAACTATTTATATGGGAGTCATCATGAACCAAGCGGCGGTGAAGATCGGCATGGGTGAGCTAGGCGGTGTTTTCGCCCGGGCGTTTTTAGTGCGGGGCCATCCGGTGTAACCGGTAACAGGAAGGGTAAGTGTTTCTGATACGGACAAGCGCTTTACAGCAGCCCACGATAATTCCCACCGTCCACCAGCAAACTCTGTCCGGTAATATAACCGGCCTGCACACTGGCCAAAAAAGCTGCCGCAGCCCCGAAATCAGATGGGTCTCCGATGGTGTGGCTTGGATTATCGGCAATCATCTCCTCGATGATCTCATTAACCGATGTGTTCTCCTGGGCGGCCCGATGCCGTGCCAGTCGATCAATACGTGATGTTTTATGAATTCCCGGAAGCAAAGCGTTAACGGTGATGCCCAGCGGTGCCAGCTCCGTAGCAATGGTTTTCAAAAAGCCCGTCAATCCGGTGCGGGCCATGTTGGACAACAGCAGAGTGCCGATGGGTTGTTTGACGGCAATGGATGTAATGGCGATGATCCGGCCCCAACCCTCCGCTTGCATGGCCGGCGTTACCCTGTGGATCAGATGCACGGCGCTCATTAAATTAAGATCCAAAGCGCTTTGGTAGGCGTCCAGAGGAGTATCGGCAAAGGTGCCGGGAGGCGGACCGCCGGCATTGGTCACCAGAATTTGCGGTGCGCCCAGGGATTGTCTGACCTGCTCGAGCAGGCGGCGGATATCATCCATCTGGCTCATATCGGCCCCGAACCCCACTACCGTGGCCCCGGTTTGGGCGGATATCTCCTCGGCGGCGGCCGCTGCCTCGGTGCCGTTCCTGGAGCATATCGCCACACGGCACTTTTCAGCAGCCAGCTGTTGGGCGCAGCCCCTTCCCAAGCCCCGGCTGGAGGCGGTCACCAGGGCGACTTTGTTTTCGATGCCAAGATTCATGTCTTCACCTCTTTGACCAACGACTTTGCTTTATACCCCAGGCCGAGCAGGTCGGAGCGGGCAAATCAAAAGAACCCCATCTGGATTCCGGTGCCATGCTAACAGCCTATAAAAACGGTATGATATCTTGAATTAGGTT
This sequence comes from uncultured Desulfobacteraceae bacterium, assembly GCA_964633235.1. Taxonomy (GTDB): domain Bacteria; phylum Desulfobacterota; class Desulfobacteria; order Desulfobacterales; family CAZWGD01; genus CAZWGD01. Next base: position 6,783 of record CAZWGD010000084.1, read on the forward strand.
AGTTGACGGGAGAAGCTGTTGTCAATAAAAAGCTCGCCCAAATAATATTGACAGAAGGTGTTCAAAAAAATAGAGTAGGCCGATTAGGCTGGCGGGTGTGTGTTTTGAAGGGGCCGGCAGGTCGCCCATGCCGATGCACACCAACAATAACGGGTGGACGACGAGATCAAGCGCCACGGTAACGTTATGCGGAGGAGATGATGAACTGGCTGATTCGTACGCTGGGGACGTCGATCGGTAAAAAGCTGATGATGGCGGCCACCGGCCTGTGTTTTATTTTGTTCCTGGTGGCCCACCTGATCGGCAACCTGACCATTTACGGCGGCGAGGGGGCCTTTAACGCCTATGCCGAACGGCTCCACAGCCTGGGAGCGCTGATTACCCTCGCCGAACTGGGGCTTTTGAGTCTGGCTCTGGTCC
>CAZWGD010000084.1:7212-8074 GCA_964633235.1 uncultured Desulfobacteraceae bacterium
TCACCGGCGCCCTGCTCTTTTTTCAAAACCTGAGGGCCCGGCCTCAACGATACGTGATCAATGCAACCGCCGGCGGACGCTCCATCGGCTCCGCCACCATGCCTTATACCGGGTTCATCCTCCTGGCATTTCTGCTGCTGCATCTCTTGGATTTTCATTTTGTGGACAAAACCCAAACAACCATTTTTCAAATTGTCAGCCATACCTTTGCCAACCCGCTGTACGTCGCTCTGTACTGTATTGTCATGCTCGTTCTGGCCATCCACGTGAGCCATGGGTTTTGGAGCCTCTTTCAAACCCTTGGGGCCAGCCACCCCAAGTACATGCCGTTGGTGATGACCTTGGGCATTGTTCTCAGTGTTGTTTTTGGCGTCGGTTTCGGTTTTTTACCCATCTATATGCTGTTTGTTGCCTAAAGGAGGTCCTGTATGCGGCTTAATGCCAATATTCCGGGCGGTCCCCTGGCCGAGAAGTGGGATCGGCACCGTTTCGAACTAAAGCTGGTCAACCCCGCCAATAAGAGAAAATTTACCGTAATCGTCGTCGGCACGGGACTGGCCGGCGGATCGGCGGCCGCATCCCTGGCCGAACTGGGCTATGACGTTAAGAGCTTCTGCATCCAGGATTCCCCTCGCAGGGCCCACAGCATCGCCGCCCAAGGGGGGATCAATGCGGCCAAGAATTACCAGAATGAAGGCGACAGCATCTGGCGCCTGTTTTATGATACCGTTAAGGGGAGTGATTTTCGAGCCCGGGAAGCCAATGTCTACCGCCTGGCTCAGTTGAGTAACAACATCATTGATCAATTCGTAGCCCAGGGAGTGCCATTTGCCAGAGATTATGGCGGATTGCTGGCCAACCG
>CAZWGD010000085.1:0-8070 GCA_964633235.1 uncultured Desulfobacteraceae bacterium
TGCTGCTGGACCGCTACTTTTTCTTTTCCACGGATTTCTGTGAGTGGGTCATGGAGTGGTCCCTTGCCGATGGTTTAGATCGGGATGAAAAAACGGTCTACCTGATTCGGCGCAGGGAAAGCATTGGAAACCTGGCCGGCGCCATTCACGGCTACGAATTCTCGGGCTTCATCGGGGAGGTCTACAAGCTGTTTCCCTTTCCGAAAACCCGCTCGGGCTTCAAGCAAAAACCCCTTGGCACCCAAAGGCGATCCACTATCGAAAGCACCATCCAGCCCTTTGCCGAGTCCTTAAAGATACAGGTTGTCTTTGACCGGGAGAGCCGCACCGTCAGTTTCGGTGAGTATGGATTCGGCGCAGGGGTGTTTCGGGATATCCTGAGGTATATCGAGGCGGGCGGGATGCCCGGCTGGCTGCAGGGACAACCACCGGATTACGTCGCGGAGATGATGACCCGGCTGGCGATGACCCCCCGTTGGCCCTTCCATGAACCGGTGCCATAATAACCTCTTCAGCGGAGCCATCCGGCAGCCTCTCCGACCGCGCCGCCTTGCCGCCCTTGAACCACCCTCAGCTCGAGACGCTTATTCAGGCAAGGGGCGAACGAGGAGCCGGCGCAGCAACCTGGCGGTGCTGTGAGCTGGCACCGCAGAGAGAGCGACGCCGCATGACGAGATGTATGGGACTTATGTCGCTGCGGAGCGTGTGTGCTGACTCAAGATCAAAATGCGGTTGCCCCGTGAAGCAGGTGGGTACCGTTTGACTTGTATCCTGATTTTGGATAGAACGAGGCCATGCCTAACAAGCCCTTGCCAAGCGCGGACTGGAACAGGGCCATCTCCCTTGCGGCCGAGCTGATCAAGATTGACAGCACACCGCACGGAGAAGACCGCGCCGAAATCCTGGTTTATGTTCGGAAACGACTGCGCGGTATCGAAAGCCGGATTATCACCCCCCCAAACGACCCTCCCTACCTGATTGCCAAAGCAGGCTGCCGGAACCCTGAATTTAACCGGAACCCTGAATTTAAACTGATCCTCAGCGGACATTTGGACACCGTCGAAGCGGGGGGCATGCAAAACCCCTTTTCCCCCGAGATAGGCGAAAAGACCCTTTTCGGCCGGGGAGCCGCGGATATGAAAGGCGGCTGTGCGGCCATGCTGCAGGCTTTTCAGGCCTTTGCCGGGATCGATTCCAGAAGGGGGGATGTATACCTGATTTTCACCCTGGATGAAGAAACCGGCAGCCTGGGTGTCGCCCATGCGCTTAAGCATGAAATCCCCCGGGCGGATTTGGCCATAGTTGGAGAGCCGACACAGCTCGCTCTCTGTATCGCCCATAAGGGCAGCCAGTGGTTTAAAGTCGGATTTCACGGCCGCGCCTGCCACGCCAGTATCCCCCGGGAAGGTGCCAACGCCGTGGTCATGGCCTCCGGATTCATACAGGCCATGGAGGCGTATAACCGGATCCATTTCCCCGGCCGGCGACATGCGTTGTGCGGTTCGCCCACCGCCAGTGTGGTGGGTATAAAGGGAGGGGGAGATTCCGCCAATATTGTGCCGGACTACTGTGAAATCGTCATAGACCGGCGCTGGACACCGCATGAGTCATGCGAGCTGATTAGGACGGATTTGGAGGCTGTCATTGAGATGTGCCAGGAGCGGTACACCGGATTCAGGGCCGGTATTGAACCGGAAGAGGCCGCTTTGCAGCGCCCTTTTCCGCCGCTGGACTTCTCCCCTCATACCGAGCTGATTGAACGGTTGACCCGGGCCATCATGACCACCGGGTGCTCGCAGGTGCGCCGGGAAGCCCTGCCTTGCTGGACGGAAGGAGCCCTTTTCGAGGCGGCCGGTACTCCTGCGGTGGTTTTCGGGCCGGGAGACCTGAAAAAGGCCCATACCGTAGATGAGTGCATTTCCACGGACCAGATCATCGCCGCGGCTCAGGCATATTTTGCCATCCTGCTTAATTTTTGCGCCACTTAGGTCCTTTAGTGATAAATTGCCGGCTGATCAAGCGCTCTATCATACCGTCAATCCGGCATTTCACCTGAAAATCGCCGGAGCCGCCGGCAACAAGATCCGCTGCCACTCCCTCGCCAAGCTCTTGAAAGTGCAAAAAAATATGCTTGATTCTTTTGGATCCTTTTTATAAGCTTCCGGTCAATCTTTCGCCTCGGAACAGCATGCCCCAGTTGAGGCGCTATCGGCTTTCAGATAATGCTTTTGGCCAGGCTAGAAGGATCTTCCTCGAGAAAAATGTACTGAGCGTACATTGTTGCTGCTTTTTTTCTTGATTTGTCAACCCGGCGTTAAAACGCCATGCAAAACTTGCCGCGATCACTATTGTAGGCATTAACCGTCGAGTCATTTTCAACATCTTCAACACCTTCCTTGGCGGACGGGGTACTGTGATGAAAAGGCAGGCAGCCATCCGGATTGGGCATGTCTTTTCAAATGGTGCCGTTCAAATGGCACTGTGCCGTCCAGGAACGAGCTAAGCGGTTTTGAAAGTGGCTCCATTATTGAAAGGAGGGTACTATATGACTGAGGAACAAAAACATTTCCAGACCATTCAAGACCTGCTGACCGCCGGCGGGAAGATGACCCGTCGGGAATTCATTAGGAAGGCCGCCATCCTGGGCATCGGCATGACCGCCGCTTCCGGGATGTGGTCCAAATCGGTGCAGGCCGCCCAGCCGAAAAGGGGCGGTCACTTCATTTTGGGCATGGGCCACGGTTCCACCACCGACAGCCTCGATCCGGCCACCCAGGAAAACTTTTTTGCCACCAATTTCGGCTACACGCGCCACAATCACATTGCCGAAGTTAGTCCTGAAGGCAAAATCGTCCCCGAGCTGGCCGAATCCTGGGAAGCCACACCCGACGCCAAGACCTGGCATTTCAAGGTCCGCAAAGGCGTCCAGTTTCATAATGGCCAATCCCTTGAAGCCAACGATTTTGTAACCTCCGTCAACCATCACCGCGACAAGGATTCCAAGTCCCCTGCCAAGGCACTGCTAAAAAATATGGTCGACATCAAAGCCAACGGCAAGCACGAATTCACCATTACGCTCAAAAGCGGGGACGCCGGATTTCCGTATATCATCAGCGACTATCACATCCCCATCATGCCGACCAAAGACGGGAAAACCGACTGGGCATCCGGGATCGGTGCCGGAGGGTATAAGGTCGATTCGTACGAACCGGGTGTGAGTGCGCGTATGACCCGATTCCCCAACTACTGGAAACTACCCCACCGGGCCCACTTCGATTCGATCGAAATGCTGACCATCGCCGATACCGCCGCCCGCACAACGGCCCTGAAGACCGGCAGCATCCACTGCATGGACCGTGCCGATCTGAAGACCGTACATCTGCTCAAGAGAGTGCCGGGGCTCCGCATCGAAGACGTCACCGGCTTCGCCCACTACAGCATGCCCATGCACACGCAAAAGGCACCCTTCGACAACAACGATGTGCGTCTGGCGCTGAAACTGGCCATCGATCGTGAAAAGATCCTGAAAACCGTGCTGCGCGGGTACGGCAAGGTGGGCAACGACCATCCCATCAGCCCGGCCAACGAGTTTTACGCCAGCGAACTGCCTCAGCGGGTATACGATCCGGAAAAGGCCAAGTACCATGTTAAAAAGGCGGGCTTGGGCTCCCTGACAGTCAAACTTCACGCGGCCGAGGCCGCCTTTGCCGGCGCCACGGATGCGGCCATCCTCGCCAGGGAACACGCCGCCAAGGCGGGCATCAAGATCGAGGTTGTACGGGCACCCAACGATGGCTATTGGTCCAACATCTGGACCAAGGTCGGCTGGTGCATGTGCTATTGGGGCGGCCGTCCCACCGAAGATTGGATGTTCACTACGGCTTACGCCGCTGATGCGGCCTGGAACGACGCCCACTGGAAACACGACCGCTTCAACAAGCTGCTCAAGGAGGGCCGCGCCGAACTCGATCCCAAGAAACGGCGCACGATCTACGTGGAGATGCAGCAAATCGTGCGCGATGAGGGCGGCACCGCAGTACCGCTCTTCAACAACTATGTCGGTGCTTGCATTGACAAGTTGAAGCACGGACCTCACATTGCCGGTAACTGGGATCTTGACGGCGCTAAAATCAACGAACGCTGGTGGTTCGCTTAAAAGATAGTGTACCAAAGATTGGCGGTAGCGCAAACGCTGCCACCCACTGAAGTCTCATTAAAAAAAAGGGTCTGGATTCGTCCAGGCCCTTTTATTATCCAGCCCCCCCGGTTCACTCTCGCCCCAACCGGTTAATCCCGCGTTTAATCAAGCCGGCAAACATCAACTGTGGGATGGGTGGCCCCCGTATTTTTAGCAAGGTTTGATGGAATCGTAAAAAGTCTGACTTCAAATATAGATGGCTAAGTAAAAAGGTTTATATACAAGGCGTAGTGTTTTTTCAGGAACGAGGCTATACATGTAGTATGCCGAGTGTCTGAAAAAATACTACAACGCAGTAGATGGGGCTTTTTACGACGCCATCAGGTTTAGCGCAGCAAATATGGAATCCGAACCTCTAAGGCATCGTAAGGACATTCGATCTCGCAGGGAAGACAGTACCAACAGGTTTGATTGTGATCGAAGGGCCGCCCGCAGCCGAGACACCGCTCCGCCTCGAATACCGCCTCTTCTGTTGTGAGTCCGGGCACGATCTTCGGCTCTTCGGTTATTTTCCTGGAGAGCCCGGCTTTTTTAAGATCCGGTCGCACATGTTTCGTCCTTTCATAGGGCGGAGCATAGTCTTTCACATTACCCCGGGCGTGCCAAAATCCGCGCTCCCACATCAAGGGTACACCGGACAAAAAGCGATGTGCCGATTCGGCCGCCGCCCGGCCCATGGCGAGCGCATTGGCGAGCAGCGTGCCCTTGGCTCTGATTTCCCTGCAAATAAATATCTTTTTCCGGTCGGCGACCTGCAGCGTAACCGGATCTACCCTACGTGTAATTTCAGACGTTATAGGTGAATCAACCGGACCGGACGACGATTCCCAATCGACTCTGCCGGTTATGACCAGCGCATCGTAAGCAGTCAAAAGGTCATCAAAGTTAACATCCTCTCCCAGAGCGGTGTTCAGTCTAATCTCGAGGCCGTTTGCGGAAACGGTGTCTATCAGGGCGTCTATTGCCTGGTGGTGGGTCTCCGAAGTGGAAACCTCATTTCTTAAGGTCCCCCCCGGTTCCTTTCCGGATTCGAAGACAACGGTTCGATGCCCCTCACGGCTCAATTGCCACGCAGCCATCAGCCCAGCAGGGCCGGAACCCCATATGGCGATTTTACAACCGCTTTGGGCTTCCGGTGCCTGGGAATCCTTTGCAGTAAATTTCGACCACCACTCAGCAAGATAGCGATGCTGCGCCCGAATTTTAACCGGTCCATCGACCGTTGTGCGCGCACACGATTTTTCACAGGGGGCGTGGCAGAAAAGGCCCAGGATTTCCAAAAAGGGCCAGACCGCCTGCACCGTGCCCATGGCTTCCTCTTCCTGCCCCTGTGCGATCAACCGCATGAAACCTTGACAGTTCAAGTGCAGCGGGCAGCTCTGCCGGCAGGGTGCCACCGAAAGCCGCAGATTATCCAGGATGCATCGGACAACACAGATACCGCAAGCGATACAACGGGCTCTGTCAATTCTGATATTCGTATCGCGGATCAACATATTTTTACCTCGTCTGCCATAGGGTTCAAGACCGGCTTGTATCCAATGGAAATATTCGCATGGTCGGGATCTTTGCGGACGATCACATGCTTTGTCCACTCCGCATCATCCCGCTCTGGATAATCGCTGCGCCGGTGTGCACTCCCCCAGCGGCTTTCTTTTCGCGCCTTTGCGGCGCTGGCCGAGCAATCGGCGCATGTGATAATGTTTTCCAATTCATACATTTTCGAAAGTTCATGCCCATTGCCCGCAACCACCTGTTGTGCCAACTCCCGCCTGAACCGTTCCGAACTCTCGAGCCATCGGTTGAGTTTGTATTCATTTTTCGGTGTGACCACATAATCGCCGATAAAACGGCGTACTTTGTACTCCACTTCGTCAACCTTTAGTTCTTTACCGGAATGGTCCGCATATCGGCGCCGTTTGTTTTCAAGCGCACGAATCTGGTCAGAATTCCATTTGGGCTTTCCGGCGGCATCGATAAAGGCCAGGGCCTGCTCGGCGGCCACCTCCCCAAACACAAATGCGCCGGTCAGATGCTGTCGGGGAACGGCGGCAACGTCCCCCGCCGCATACAATCCGGGGAGCGTGCTGCGTGCATGTTCATCCACATAAATGCCGGACATGCCGTGCCCGCCGCATAGTTGATGTTCTATGGGCCACAGTTCGATATCCCGCTTACGAAAGTTGACGCCCCGGCCTTTGAAAAACCGTTCCTGGGCCGGTCTTTCAGTATTAAAGAGAATGTCCTCGATTTCTTCGATCGTCGCCTCAGGAAGATGGGAAAGCCGAATACGCAACGGGCCCAGCCCTTTATCGAACGCCTGCACCATGCGTTCGTATCCCTTGGTAATGCAGGCACCCTCCATTAATACATTATCCAAAATATCCAGCACCTGGCCGCCACGTGTGACGGTGATCGCCAAAAGGGGCATGTTGACATCTTTTATCAATAGACCCCGCTCCGCATACTCCATTCCGGTCAAATCGGCGCCCGCCCGGAAGGCCATCCCATAGCCGTCTCCGGAGTTGCCCGGATAGTCGAAAGTCCCGTAAAGATATCCGCTGTTGGGAAGGGAGAAACGAGCCTGGCCACCGGCGGTCAGAATTACCGCTTTGGCCCTGCAGGCGATCAAATCACCCGTTCGGGTATGAACCCCGATAGCCCCGGCTACACGGCCGTCATCTTTGTGCAACGCTAGCCCCATAATGCGGTTGAATACGCTAACGCCGGCTGCATGCGTTTTACGTGCCAGCATGGTTTTGAGGTCCGGTTCGTGCATGGCGGTCTGGAACCTGCCTTTTACATGATATTGAAGCGTACGATAACTACCGTCCTTTTCGTGGATGAAATGCACACCCCAGTTCTCCAGCTTTTTCAGCAGGTCGAAAGACCGCTCTGCCATCACATAGCTTGGCTGGGTGTCCACGACACCCTCGCATTCTTCTGTGATGGCTTCGATGTAAAGCTCCGGGCTGGTCAGACCGGGGATCGCCACGATATTCAACGCGTCCATGCCGCGCGCAATCGATCCGCTGTATTTAATGTCCCCTTTTTCAAATATGGTGATTTTCAGATCCGGGTTGAGCGCATGCGCCCTTAAGGCGGCCATGCATCCGGCGCTGCCCCCGCCGATGATTAAAAGATCCGATTCAATACGCCAGGTTTCCATAGTTCGCTTCACTCCCTTCTGCAGATCAGTATCTATAGACGGCTGAGACAAACATTTTTCTATACCAATCAGGAAAACTTAGGCATGGGCGTAAAATCGAAGTCCTCCAATGCAAGAATCGCATTCCTTCCGCCTAAGGCATCAATTTTCTTGGCCTGATCGTTAAACTCCCGCTGGTTTGCGGCGTCCGGATCGACGATCCGACATAGCGCCGCATGGCACTCGGCAACAATCTGAGCGTACGCCTGATTTCGGCCTAAGTCGTTTCGCTCCATGGGATCATTTTGCAGATCGAATAGTTGGGGGGGATAACCCGGATAGTAGATGTATTTCCAATGGTTGTTCCGAATCATGAACATGCCGGTGATGGCGCCGCCGTCATGGTACTCACTCAATATGGTCCGATTCTGATGGCGTCCGTTCATGGATCTTGCTCCAAATATTTCGGTTTTGAGGTTTTAAACCACTTTAAATGTTATCATGATGCTTCGTCAACCTTCACCCACGGCAACACGGCAAATCACAACGAAGATTCCGCAATCGTGTGATCAGAATAGTCCATCCTCCTTGTGGCATCAAATTGCATAAAACGGGTTGACCGTTTTTCTTTGCCAAGCGTCATGAAAGCGATTATAGGTCTATTCTATACGCTTTATCAGCTAAATATCTCAAAAAGTAGCCTGGGTCGTTCCGAAATATTTTC
>CAZWGD010000086.1:0-8025 GCA_964633235.1 uncultured Desulfobacteraceae bacterium
CTTTTTAGGCATGACGACTCCATTTTTTTAACTTATTTTGGGCCGATGCAATCGCGGCCTTGACATTGTCAGCGGCGGTACCCCCGTGAGATAGGCGCCGCTTGATCATAGCAGGAACAGCTAAAAATCCAAAGACATCTTTTTGGATACGCGTTGAAAAGGATCGCAGTTCTTCCAAAGTCAGCTCATGGAGCTCTTTCTTTTTCCCCAGAGCATATGAAACGGCTTGGCCGACACAGTCGTGGGCCTTCCTGAAGGGCAGCCCCCGGGCTACCAGATAATCGGCCAGATCCGTGGCATTCAAGAACCCGGCGGTGCAGGCCCGGGCCATGACTTCGCGGTTGATTTTCAGCTTGGGCAGCATATTAACATAAATATCGATGCAGGCCGTCAAGGTGTCAACCGCATGAAACAGGGGCGTTTTGTCTTCCTGCATATCGCGGTTATAAGCCAGGGGGAGGGATTTCATCATGCATAAAAGGGCGATCAGGTTTCCAAATACCTGGCCGGTTTTTCCCCGTACCAGTTCAGGAACATCCGGATTTTTTTTCTGGGGCATAATGCTGCTGCCCGTGGCAAATGAGTCCGCCAGCTCGATAAAGCCGAACTCCGAGGAAGACCACAGGACCAACTCTTCGGAAAAACGGCTGAGATGGACCATACACAGGCTGGCCCCGGATAGAAATTCCATGATGAAATCGCGATCGGAAACTGAATCGATGCTGTTGGCTGAAACCCTGGAAAAGCGTAGCAGGCGGGCGGTATACTCCCGATCGATGGGATATGTGGTTCCGGCAAGCGCCGCCGTACCCAGAGGCATGACATCGATGCGTTTCAAACAGTCGCGAAAGCGTTCGGCGTCCCTGCTGAACATTTCGTAGTAAGCCATCAGGTGATGAGCAAAAAGCACCGGTTGGGCGCGCTGCAAATGGGTATATCCGGGCATGGTCGTGGTGATATGTTCCTTGGCCAGGGCCACGATGACTTTTTGGAGGGCGAGCAGCAACCGGATGATATGATCGGTATGATCTTTTACATACATGCGCAAATCAAGGGCCACCTGGTCGTTTCGGCTTCGGGCGGTATGAAGCTTCAAGGCCGTTTTACCTACCTTTTGCCGCAGGCGGTCTTCAATATGCATATGAATGTCCTCAAGATGATCAACAAATTGAAATTTATGCGCTTGGATCTCTTGTTTGATTTCTTCCAGTCCCCGGATCAACAACTGCGCTTCATCCTGAGAAATGATAGATGCCTTGGCCAAGGTTTTGCAATGGGCCACACTGCCTTCAATGTCGTAAGGATACAGGCGTTTATCGATAAAAATAGAGGAGGTAAAGGCCTCCACCCCCGCATCGGTCTTTTCGGAGAAGCGGCCGTCCCACAGTTTTTGGGTCATGTGACACCTCTTCCGAAATACCGGGCCAAACAGGTTATCAGCCCGTTGATTTGATCCTTTTCAATGATCAGGGGCGGAACAAAGCGTAGGATGTTGTTCTGAATACAGTTGATCAGAAACCCATTCTCCATGCAGTGTTTTAGGATAGGCGCCCCGTCGATCTTTAGTTTCAGGCCGAGCAGGAGGCCCAGTCCACGGACATCCTCCACAATATCGAAATCTTGTTTTAATCCAAGGAGCCGGCCCATAAAATAGTCACCCATTTCCCTGGAGGTTTCCACGATGCGGTCTGTTGAGAGTGCCCGTACCGTTGCCAGCGCAGCGGCTGCAACCAGGGGAGTACCACCGAAAGTAGAGGCATGGGCCCCGGGGCCGAATGAAGCGGCCACCGCTTCCCGTGCCAGCATGGCACCGATGGGCAGACCGTTGGCCAGGGCCTTGGCCAGAGTCATAATGTCGGGCTCCACGTCGAAATGCTCATAGGCGAACAGCTTGCCGGTGCGTCCCATGCCTGTCTGTATCTCATCGAAAATCATCAGGGTACCGGTCCGGTCACAGATCCGACGAACCGCTTCCAGGTATCCTGGAGATGGAAGGCGCACGCCGCCCTCTCCTTGAACGGGTTCGAGCATAACGGCACAGGTATCGGGTTGGATAGCCGAGCCCAGGGCTTCCACGTCATTAAAGGGCACAAAGTCGAATCCCTTGAGAAGCGGGTCGAATCCCTTTTGGATTTTTTCCTGCCCGGTAGCGGAAAGGGTTGCCATGGTTCTCCCGTGGAAAGATCGCTGCATGGCAATGATGCGATAGCGATCCGGCTGTCCCTTGTCCTGAAAATATTTTCTGGCAAGTTTGATAGCGGCTTCATTCGCCTCGGCACCGCTGTTTCCAAAAAACACCCGGTCGGCAAAACTGTTTTCCACAAGCCAGTCGGCAAGTTCCACCTGTGGGACCGTGTAGTAAAGATTTGACACGTGAAACAAGTTTTGGGCCTGATCAATGACCGCCTTGACAACACTGGGATGGACATGGCCCAGATTGCAGACGGCGATGCCGGCGACAAAATCTGTATAGGAGCGGCCCTCTTGGTCCCATAGGGTGCATCCCCGACCCCGGGTAAGGACCAGGGGATAGCGTTGGTAGGTCCCGGCGATCACGCGGTCAGCCGTTTTTGTAATCTGATCTTCTGTCATGGTATGTTCCTTAAGAATAAGGGTTCCCTTAGAGAATATAACGGCTTAAATCCTCATCGTCTTTGATGTCTTTTAGTTTTTCCACCACGTAGGTTGCATCAATGGCCACCTTTTTTTGCTGCATGTCGGGGGCATCGAACAGGATGTCTTCGAGGAGACACTCCATGAGGGTATGCAGCCGGCGAGCCCCGATGTTCTCGGTGGTGGTGTTGACCTCTTCCGCAATCTCGGCAATTTTATTAACGGCCGCATCTTCAAAGACCAGGTTGATACCCTCGGTCTTGAGCAGGGCAAGATACTGAAGCAGGAGGGCGTTTTTGGGTTCGGTAAGAATGCGTATAAACTCCTTTTTCCCCAAAGAATCCAACTCCACACGGATGGGAAAGCGGCCCTGAAGCTCGGGGATGAGATCCGAGGGTTTGATGGTATGGAAGGCCCCCGAGGCCATGAATAAAATATGGTCCGTCTTTACGGGTCCATACTTGGTCGTTACCGTTGATCCCTCAACGATAGGGAGAAGATCCCGCTGAACCCCCTCACGGGAGACATCGGGGCCGGGGCCCCCGTTTTTGCCCACAATCTTATCAATTTCATCTAAAAAGATAATTCCCGCTTGCTCAACCTTACGGATGGCGGATTTGATCACCTTGTCCAGGTCCACCAAGCTTTGGGCCTCTTCCTCAATGAGCAGATTCAAAGCCTCGGGCACTTTTACCTTGCGACGCTTGCTCTTTTTGGGCATCAATCCGCCGAGCATATCCTTGAAGTTGATTCCCAACTCTTCCATACCAACGTTGGAAAACACCTCTACCATGGGAATGGAGTTGTCCGATACGTCCAGGTCTACATATCGATTGTCCAATTTGCCTGCCCGGAGCATACTGCGCAACTTTTCCCGGGTAGAAGATTTTTCCTCTGCACTGGGTGTCACCAGCCCCAGGGTAAGCTTCTGTTGTTCCTCACCCGGCGGCGAGGGGGACATTTTAGGTTTGGGAAGCAACAGATCTAGCATCCGCTCCTCGGCATTTTGCCGGGCCTTATCTTTGACGGTTTCCCGGGCATTGGATTTAAAAACATTTATGGTCAATTCAACCAGGTCCCGGATCATCGACTCCACATCACGTCCCACGTAGCCCACCTCGGTAAACTTTGAGGCCTCTACTTTATGAAAGGGGGAATCGGTAAGCGCCGACAGGCGCCTGGCGATCTCGGTTTTTCCCACACCTGTGGGTCCCATGAGAATGATATTCTTAGGGACGATTTCCTGTCGCAACTGTTTCGATACCTGCTGCCGGCGCCAGCGGTTCCGCAACGCTATGGCAACGGAACGCTTGGCCTTCTGTTGCCCAATGATGTACTTGTCCAGCTCGGTAACGATTTCATGTGGTTTTAGATTGCTCATTCCGTTAACTATCCTGCCGCTTACATTTTTTCGATGATAATGGATTCATTGGTGTAGACGCATATGGCGGCGGCAATCGACATGGCCTGTTTGGCAATGCTTTCAGCATCCAGATCTGCGTGCCGGACAAGGGCCATGGCCGCGGATTGGGCGGCCACACCGCCGGACCCGATGCCGATGATACCTTCGTCGGGCTCGATGACATCACCGTTTCCCGATATCAGAAACATGCGTTCCTCGTCTACGGCAATCATAAGGGCTTCAAGGCGTCTCAAATACTTGTCGGTCCGCCAATTTCGGGCCAACTCAACCGCCGCCTTGGTTAAATTCCCGTTAAAGCGTTCAAGCTTGGTTTCCAGTCGTTCTGAAAGATTTAAAGCATCTGCAGTAGCTCCGGCAAATCCAACAATGATGTTGCCATGATAAATTCTGCGCACCTTTCGGGCATGATGCTTAATGATGTTTGTGTTCAGGGTCACCTGCCCGTCTCCGGCGACCACTACGGAACCTGCATGCCGAATGGCCAGAATCGTGGTGCCATGGATATGACCCTGATCTTCCCCTTGGGTTGCAGACCGGGGCATGGAGAATTTGCCGGTCATATGTTCATGTTCAGCCATACAATCATCCTTACTGCCTTGCGGGTTTATCACGCGGCTCAGTCACCGCCAGAAAAGAATCAACTCCTGGGATGCGCCTTGTCATAGGTTTCCATGAGCCTGTCAATACTTACATGGGTATATCTCTGGGTCGTTGAAAGGCTTTTATGTCCCAACAACTCTTGAACGACTCTCAGGTCCGCCCCGGCATCCAGCATATGGGTGGCAAAGGTATGGCGCAGGACATGGGGGGAAACGGGTCTGGTCAGATATGTTTTTTTTACCAATTGATCCAGGATCCGCCTGATGGACCGGCTGGAGAGCCTGCCCAGGTTTTTATTCAGAAATAATGGCCCCTTGTGCTCCTTTTGGTTTCCGATCATTGGACTTACCTGTTGCCGGTATGCCAGAATGGCCTTTACCGCGGGTGCGCCAATGGGCACAATCCGCTCTCTGTCCCCCTTCCCCAGCACGCGGACGAGGCGTGTTTTACAGTCGACATCGGGCACATCCAGGCCGGTCAACTCAGAGACCCGCAGGCCGCTGGAATACAGGGTTTCCAAAATTGCACGGTTTCTCAACCCCAGCCACGTATCGGTCTTGACGGTATCGAGTAGTCGCAGCATGTCGTCTATTGGTAAAAAACCGGGAATCGTCTGGTCCTGTTTCGGTGTTAGGATGGCCACGGCCGGATTTTCAGGGATTATTCCCCGCCGAACCAGATAGTAGAAGAAAGAGCGTATGGCTGATAACTTTCGGGCGATGGTCGATTTTTTACTTTTTTTATGCAAGTAGCCTAAATATCCCCGAACCATTAGGACCCACTCCGCATCGGGCCCGGGGGAACGGCTCAAAAAGGGCCTAGATTTTTGAGCGGCGTCGTCCTTTCGGAGTTGATCGGCAGCAAACGTGAAAAAGGCCTTTAGGTCGGCATGATACGCACGGCAGGTGTGATCCGAATAGCCCTTTTCCGTTAAAAGGCTATCGATGAAGGGTTTCACATATGCTTCCAGAACACCGGATTCCATTGAAGTTCGTCAAGAATTAAAATCGATCAATCCCTCCAACTCCCGCCAGGAGCCTACCTCTTCAAAGGGGTGAGATTGCCGATTCCAGGGTTGTTTAAAAAGCACCGGTTTGATGCCGTTGGCATCAAGTCGATAACAGGTGTCCAGCCTGTCGTCCACAAAATATGAGATGTTATTTTCTATTAAAACAGTGGCTTTGTTTTCGGAGGTGCCGGTAGCTACAATTTCAAAGGCGGTCGGGGCCAAGCCCAGGGTTTGTTCCATCCACCCCTGCATGGGCCCTGAAAAGGGTCTGGCGGTTACAAACAGGATGGGGCTGTGGCGCTTGGCGATCCGATGAATCACTCCGGGCACCCCGTCAATGGGAAGCAACGGCAGGGAATAGGCACCGGTGGTCAATTGGTCAATGATGGCCGTCAGAATCTCGGGGTCCATATCGATGCAGTCTTCGATGCTGTAGCTTGTAATATCCTCATAGGCGAGATGTTTGATATGGTATTGCTCACGGGCGATATCGAGAAACAGCGTCATGGTGTCCGCCACGACACCATCGATGTCAAAGGCCAGGGATTTCGGATCAATCATCCAAGCACTCCATATTCAATCCCATAGGACCATCACGGTTCATTTTTCCATAAAATCTGTGAGTCTTCCCATTCAGCTTCCTCCGTTTGACTAAACCCGTTGGATACGATTTCGGTTTCACCGATAAGAACGTCGGTATCTATCATCACCTGGACGGGCATCACCTGGACGGGCATCACCGGGACGGGCATCACCGGGGCAGGTACCTGGGAGTCAGCAGATCCGGAATCGGACGGGGTCCGGGGTATGGGATCGGCTGCCCTCTCGGAAATAGCGACGATATAGCCGCTGATCATCAAGGCAATCAGAATCGAGATGATGCTTAAAACCAGCAGGAGCTTGTTGATTGGTTTCTTCGACTGGATTTCTTGATTCTCGTCTGCTAGCTGGTGGTAAAAACCCTCCCGTATAAACCGATCCCGATAGAATATTTCGATGAGCAGGAATATGAGTACACATAAAATTCCAAACACCATGACGGGAATAAAATCTGTAAGCATGATCTCTTACCGACTTTCTATGGGATCGTTATTCTCAAGAAGCCAAACACGCCATCAGTTTTTGCATGTCCTCCCAAACGTCCCGTTTCTTTGCGGGGTTCCGCAACAAATATGCCGGATGATAGGTGGGCAGCAGACGAATCCCCCTGTAGTCATGGAACCGGCCCCTGAGTCTGGAGATATATTCACGGGTCGCCAAAAGTGTTTGTGCGGAAAATGTGCCTAGCGCACAGATTAAATCAGGCTCAATGGCTAGAATCTGGCGGTTTAAAAAGGGGGCACATTCCGAAATTTCGTCCGGGTGAGGGTTTCGGTTCCCCGGTGGCCGGCATTTAATGATGTTGCATATGTAAACCTGGTCGCGGGTTAATCCCATGGCATGAATAATTTTGGTCAATAGCTTTCCAGCCGCGCCGACAAAAGGTTTTCCCTGGAGGTCTTCATCCCGTCCCGGACCTTCACCCACAAATATAAGCCGCGCATGGGGGTTGCCCGATCCGAAGACGATTTTCGTGCGGGTTTTTGACAGTCGGCAGCGTCGGCAGTCCCCAAGATCGTTTTTCACCGCTTCGAGGGATTCCCGGGCCATTATCGGTTCCTCCCCCCAACTTTGAATGATCTGCAAGCTTTTTTGACTACAGGCTATTTCCGATACACCCAGGGATTTCAATGCGTCTCTAACCTGGTAGATCGTGGTGTCCAAACGGTGACTATCCATCATTTGAAAAGCTCGGCTCAGTCCTTTAGCAAACCGGCACTATCGTTCATTTTGGGGGCGACCCAGATTTCTACAAATGTCTGAAAGGTCTTTTCCTTAATATTCATTACACACCAGCGACTATCCTTATTGAACAGCAACAGGGTCCTGGGCGATTTGAAAGTACTGACTAGCGACCAGTTGTCCTTTTTCATGTTGACTTCGAAAAATTTAATCAGGGACGCAATCTCAACGCGCCCCCTAAAGGAAAGCACACCCAATTCCTGCCCGGAAGCCGTGTAGACGAATGAGGCTTTCTTTTTTAGTTTCAGCTCTTTTGGAATGAGCACATCGCGAAAGTCCCGATACATGGGCATGGGTCCCTTCTTCACACTTGCCGATGCCCGGGAGGCGGTGCTTTTTTTGAACTTAAGCCCGGAACAACCACTGACGATCATCACACCGACAAGCATAACTGCCGCCCATAACCATACCGTTGTGTAGCGCTGATTTAGAGCCATTGGGTTTCCTCCTTTCATCTCGGATGGACACTGATCTTGACTGTTTTATCCCATCTCATCGTTTATATTCAATTATCGATAAAGTCAAACAGATTGACCGC
>CAZWGD010000087.1:0-3922 GCA_964633235.1 uncultured Desulfobacteraceae bacterium
AGGGCTATTGCCAAAATTGTCGCCTATGCCATCTGCATCAATGTGTTTTTCTTCCTGTGCGAGGTGTTCGTCGTCTTTTACAGCAATATTCCGGAGCATATGGACCACATCACCTACCTGTTTGCGGGTTTGCACGGACACAGCTTGTATGTACCCTGGATGTGGGCCTCCATGATCCTGATGATTATCAGCATCATTCTTCTGGTAAACCCGGTTACCCGGAACAATGAACCGGTTCTGATCGTGGCCTGCGTCTTGGTGATAATAGGGACCTGGATCGATAAGGGGTTGGGAATGATATCCGGCGGTTTTGTGCCCAATCCCTTGCACGAGGTGCACGAATACGCGCCCACGATTCCGGAAATCGTCATCACCATCGGGGTTTACGCCCTGGGTGCCCTGGTACTGACCCTGTTGTATAAGATCGTGGTATCGGTGAAGGAAGAGGTCCGGGCCTGATCTCAATTCGGTGTTCGGTAGCGCCCATAGTCCTGGGGCAGGGCGCTTTTCGACTGCGACCCTAGCCGGTAGCCGGATGACCGACTACCGGTCGGGAGGGGCCACGCTCAGGGCGTCGGGAAGCGCCGGGGAAGAGCCCGATCTACCCCCGGTAATCACCATACTTTACCGCCGCCCCGTAGGCCGTGGCGAATTCGGGATGCACCGGGTACAGAAACCGGGTATGGTAGAGTGCGCCGACCTGGTCCAGTACCGAACGAATATAAATGTTGGTCGACACCTTGCCCACGGCGACGATATCCTCACTGCAGCCGGCTTCCCTGGCGCACAGGGAGGCAATGATGCCCATAGTTTCGCCCACAAGAGACAGGATGGCGGCCGCCTTGTCTTCAACCCGGTGCGACTTGATATCTGCAAAATTACTCACCGTGGCATGGGCCGGCAAAAAGCTTAAGGCTTCACATCCCAGATCGCCGATGGTGAGATTCAGGTTGGCTGCATCTCCATCCCGGGCGTAGCGTTCAAGCACCGCGGGATCCTCCGTGGCACACAGGAGCGTAGCCAAGCCCTTCAGGGTTCCGCCTCCGACACCGGTTCCGCCCATATGCGTGGCCTTGCTCCCGTCCACGTGAACCATGGCACTCCCCGTACCCATGCTGGCCACGAGGCATGATTTGCAATTCGCCAGACGCGCGCCACCCCATCCGATGGCTTCGATTTCAGGTATTTCCACCAGGCGTTTGCGCAACTCCGGCGGCATCCCCCCGGACGCACCGGTAAAGGCCAGGTGCCGGGTATTGCTTTTCGTCAGCAACTTGGTCAAGGCTGCATCGATGTCATTCCAATCCCTGGTTTCGATGCTCATACGGTCCCCGAGTACCCCGCCTTCAACCACGACAAGGTCGGTAAAAGAGGCACCCCTATCAATTCCGATGACGGCTTCACACACGGTTTCCGATTCCTTTATCCGAGCCTGATCTCTACTTTTCCTTTTAGGTAATGCTTAACATCCTGGATGGGGACCTCCCGTCGATGGAAGATGCCGGCGGCCAGGGCTGCTTCGACACCGGTTTTCGTAAACACCTCCAGAAAATGGGCTTCGCAACCGGCACCGCTTGAGGCGATCACCGGGATGGAAACGGCCTGTTTGACCGCCGCCACCAATTCCAGGTCGAACCCCGCACTGGTCCCGTCCCTGTCAATGCAGTTTAACAAGATTTCTCCGGCACCCAAATCTTCACAGACACGGGCAAGCGTTATGGCGTCGAGGTCTCTGCCTTCTCGCCCGCCCCGGATGGTGCATTGATACCAGCAGTACTGCTCGCCATGAGGACCGGGAAGCACTGTTTTTATCACCGGGTGGGGAGTTTCCCGGGGCGTTTTTACATAAACCCTTCTTGGATCGATAGAAATGACCATAGCCTGGTTGCCGTAGATACGGGAGATCGTTTCAATGGCGCTTTTTCCCGTTTTAGAACCGGTTTTAATATAGGCTTCAGCTATTAAAACGGCGTCGCTTCCCAGGGAAACCTTGTCCGCTCCTGATCGAAAATAGGTTGCGGCCACCGCCAGGGCTGAGTAGCTCTTGCCGTGCTTGTCGGTATAATTCCTGATGCCGCCGCCGATGGTCAGGGGAACAAAGACGCTCTTGGAGGTCTGCCTCAACACCTCCAGCATGGGCATGTCTTCAAGGGGAAAATCCCTGAAGCCGGTGATGTTGAGAAAGGTGATTTCATCGGCACCCTCCTGATAGTATCGCCTGGCAAGGGCTACCGGCTGCCCCAGGTTCCTGACACTTCCGTTTTCCCTCACATCGTAACGGTCCCCCTTGGTAACCACCAAATCGCCGGCATCGTTGGCCCGCACGTCCAGGCAGGCGATGATCCGCTTGGAGAGCCTTGTGGATGCTTTTTTACCATCCGGAGGGATGGGTGCCGCCAGTTCAAGGGGCTCATCCCGGGTTTCCAAAAAATTGTGTAAAATGCGAAGTCCGGCGCTCCCGCTTTTTTCCGGATGAAATTGGGTGGCGACGATATTTCCCTTGCGGATACTGCTGACAAATTCATACCCGTAGTCGGTCGTGGTCAGCACGGCCGCTGGATCTCGGGAAACAGCGTGGTAACTATGTACGAAATAGAGCTTTTCGTCCCCATGCAAGCCCTTGAAAATAGGTGACTGCTGCCGGATATGAATCCCATTCCAGCCCATATGCGGTATGGCCAATGAGGTAGTGAACCGTTTTACCTCTCCGGGAATGATACCCAGGCCCTTTACGCTTGGCGCCTCTTGGCTGTTTTCAAACAGGGCCTGCATGCCCAGACAAATACCGAAAAAGGGCCGGTTTGAGGCCAGGTATTGTTCTAAAGGGGCGATGAACTCATGGGCATACAGTCTTTTTATCATATTGCCGAAGGCACCCACACCCGGGAAAACCAGCTTTTCAGCATTCATGATATCCCGGCCCCCGGAGGCAACCCTGACCGTTTCACCAAGACTTTCAATGGCGTTGATAACGCTTCTTACATTGCCCGCACCGTAGTCTAAAAGTGTGATCATCAGCAAGCCTTCTCGTGATTTCCCCAGCCTCCAATGGCTTTACGAACTGGAGAGTGTCTCCCAGTGTTCTCTGGGTGTGTTATCTTAGTTTAAGACTTAATCATACCCAGGATGGGAATGGATCGTCAAGCAATTCCGCCAGGCATTCCCCTGTCCTCTATGGGGATCGTCTATTGGGGTGAAAACGTTCCGCTTCTCGGGTAACCGCTCTGCCGGCACTAGAAGTTTCGCCTCTGTTTGATCCGTCCTTTTCATTTGACATGCAGCAACCCTTGGCGTATCGTAGTCGTCGGGTTTTTTCCTCCATTCCCGTGAAAAGACTGCTTCAAGGAGTACCGCACCATGAGCCACTTGCTGGCGGAAATCGATGCATGGCATCTTTGGGTGATCGCAGGCATTATTTTTTGTATGCTTGAGATATTCACACCGGGATTCTTCCTAATGGCCATAGGGGCCGGATGTTTTCTGGCCGCTTTGGGCAGCCTGATGATGGGCCTGAACTGGCAGATTGTCCTGTTCATCCTGGGGGCGATCGCATTTTTCTTTGCTTCCCGAAGAATCATGTCGCCCAACGAATCGGAACCCGATCAAAAATTCGGTATGGAGCGGTTGGTGGGGAAGATGGGGATCACCATGGGACCGGTCAGTTATAATGCGGGATATGTGAAAATCGCCGGTGAAAAATGGCCTGCTAGATCAGAAGATAAAACGGTCATTCCTGAAGCTACGGCCGTTGAAATATATGCCTTTTCGGGAAATAAGCTCAACGTCAGGGTCAGAAAGGAGTAGCATGATGATTGTCGTTCTTTTAATACTGGCGGTTTTGGCGGTCATTTTTATCGCCAAGGGACTGCGGGTGGTTCCCCAGCAAAGTGTCATGATTATTGAACGTCTGGGGAAATATAAA
>CAZWGD010000087.1:3932-7987 GCA_964633235.1 uncultured Desulfobacteraceae bacterium
GGTCTGAACTGGATCATACCCTTCATTGACGCTCCCAGGAAGATAAAGTGGAAACAGGTCAATCGCAAGGAAGACGGCATTTTTTATATCGAGGAGGATCGAAAATTTACCGACCTCAGGGAAAACCCCTATGACATTCCACCCCAGAGTGTGATTACCAAGGACAATGTGGGCGTCGTCATGGACGGGCTTATCTACTTTCAGATCGCAGATCCTTCCAAAGCCATATACGAGGTGACCGATCTTTTTCAGGCTATTGAAAAACTGGCCCAGACATCACTGAGGTCCCTGGTTGGGGATATGGATCTAGACGAAACCCTGTCCGGACGCGATACCATCAATTCAAAGTTGACCCTAATCATGGATGAGGCCACAGACAAGTGGGGGGTCAAGGTCAACCGGGTGGAGATCCAGGATATCCGACCTCCCAAGGATGTACAGGAATCCATGGAGAAGCAGATGAAGGCTGAACGGGAGCGCCGGGCTACGGTAACCGAGGCGGAAGGCCGGAAAGCGGCCGACATCCTGACATCCGAAGGGGAAATGCAAAAAACAATCAATATCGCAGAGGGAGAGAAGCAGGCCACTATTCGACGGGCTGAAGCCGAAAAGCGTTTCCTAGAGCTTCGAGGCCAGGGAGAACAAGTATTTATCGAGAATGTGAAACAAGGTGTCGGCAGTGAGAACCTCAAGGAATACCTTTTGGGAATTAAGTACATCGAGAAAATACCGGAGATGTTCTCAGGGGGAGAGAAGGTGATCGTACCCTATGAATCCATGGGTTTAATGGGGGCCATAAAATCCATCGAGTCAATCATGGGGGGAACGGCAGCGGGCCGGTCTGCCGCGGATGGACCTGCTCAGGATCCGGATTGAAGACGGTTTTGCGGGATAGCTGATTGACTATGGTGCCTGCTTTTGTAATATGAAGCTGACATAGAGGGCATCCCCTTCCTGAAATTGATTATATATCCGTGAACCCCGGACTCCGGAAAACTCACCAATCCAGTCAGCCAGGCTGACGTATATTTTGTTTTTCAGCCATCGCAGCTTCAGGTCCATCCTGCCCTGGAGGGGTTCGTCCAGCCCCAGTGCCTCCCGCAGTTTGGTCTCTATCAGGATGGTTTTGCGTCTGTCATCCTGATCCATGGCCGCCAGGACATTGGCCGTGATGTTCATCTCCCGAATAAGGGTCAGACCGGAACCGCGGAGTTGTTCCCGGAGGGTATGGATGTACTCTCTGTCCCGAAAATCGGCAAAAAGAAGATATCCCCCCTTGCACAGGACCCTTTTTACCTCTCTTAAAAACGCCTCCACCGAAACGTAGCAGTGTGAAGACTCTACGTTGACAACGGCATGAAAGCTACCGTCCCCGAAAGGGAGGGACTCGGCATCTCCGAATTTGAAGACAAGCCCGGAAAGCGCATAGGTGCGGTTGCATAAGGCTACGGCGTATTTCGAAAAGTCGATACCCACCATGCTTTCAGGCTTAAAATAGCGCATGATGTAATCCGCTCCACCCCCACGGCCGCAGCCCACCTCCAGGACACGCAATCCGCTCAAGTCGATAGATGATGCCAAATGGTGGTAGAGCTGGATACATAGGCGCTCGGCTTCATCGGCGGGATCCAGGGCAACCGCATGGAGCGCATGACCAGGGTCCGAAAGGGGAGCGTATCCGTAGTTGATAAATGCCCAGTCTTTTTTTTGATAGTATTTTGCTAAAAATTGATATGCTTGCCGCCACAAAATCCCCTTAAGCCGGGGAGACCATCGAAACAGTGTGGTAAAAATATTTTCCGCCATGGCGGAAATTCCTTTTTCAACCTAAAGTGACTGTGGATGTTTCGGAGAGGGTGTTCGACAGCCATGGTAAGGCACCTGGCCCCTAAGACCCGCTTGCATGATACCAGAACCCATATCATCTGGAAGCTAAAACCGCAAATTCCGGTTATCTGTCTGTGGTCCAAAACAGACGGACGGTTGAAAACAAATATACATGGCCGCTACGCTTCACTAGTTCTAAATGCAGTTGCCCTGCATCCCCGCCGAAAAGATTGACACCGGTATGATGAGATGTTATACGTATGTACGAGAAACTAGCAAACAGGTACCAATGTGGCCGATATTATATCCATTGAAGAAAAGCTTAAGCTTGAACAAAATAAAAAGCAGGAAATACTTAGGAAACGCCAGATTCTTGCGGTTCAAAAAGTGTTTCAATGCACCCGTTGCATTCTGAAATGTGAAAAATGCGGTATCCAGATTACCCAAGCTCAACCCGGCCAAAAAAAAAGCCGGCCCAGGGTGCCATATCGTTTTTGTGAGAGCTGTTTGGATGAGTATCTCGATTTTATTGAGACCCTGAAGGGTAAGGGGGATCCTGATTGTTTTTGGCATAATGAGGTATGGCTTGAAACCTGGCGGTTATGGGTTGACTACCAGGATGCGGTGGAGCGGTACATCAAAACCAGGGAATTCAAAAAACTGCTGGTAGAATTGAAACAGGACCTGTAAAAAGCGGCCCTGGACCCTTGCGTGAATTAACATCATAGGAGGAAAAATGTTTGGAATCGGAATGCCTGAATTAATTATCATTCTTGTGATAATTCTTATCATTTTCGGGGTGGGGAAACTGCCCGAAATTGGCGGCGGCATGGGAAAGGCCATCA
The DNA here is from genome assembly GCA_964633235.1 of uncultured Desulfobacteraceae bacterium. Classification (GTDB taxonomy): domain Bacteria; phylum Desulfobacterota; class Desulfobacteria; order Desulfobacterales; family CAZWGD01; genus CAZWGD01. The sequence goes on from CAZWGD010000087.1 coordinate 6,605, forward strand.
AGAACTTCAAGCGGGCCACCCATGAAGCCGAAGAAGCAAAAACGGAGCAGCTCGAAGACGAAAAAGAGGCCTGATTACACCCGGCCCACCTATTATCACAGAGAGAATGATCGCCCCTTCAACCGGAAGCCAAGCGACCTTTAACTCCTTACTTTCAACGTAAATTCCGGTTGAAAGCGCGTCTGATATGGCCCGCCAGCCCATCTAGCAAGCGCTGCTGCTGATCGCTCAAACTAATATCACCCCTTAATTTCAATATGCTTTGCATGGCACCCACGGGTGTTGTGCGTACCCTTCCCCGGTAATCCAGCAGGCCGTTCTCCTTTGAGTCGGGATTGACGGCGGCCATGTAGGCCTTGAATCGACGATGGTAGCGTTTGGGAAGCTGGTCCGGGTAGTTTCGACTAAGGACGCGAACGGCCATTTCACGCGTTTCCTCACTTAAGAAGCGGGAGAGCAGATGGATCCTGGCCATAGTATCTCCCTCATGAAAAAGCCGGCATAGCCGTTGATCCCCCTCCGACATGAAATCGATCTCATAGAGGGCGGCGTCAACATCCAGGTCCGGGACTTTTGGGTACCGAAAGGCTTGGTGTTCGGCGATAATATCCGCAAAAAGAGTCGGAGATGCCTCAATCCAGCCCCTATTTTCCTCGACAACGGCCCAACGTTCTCTGGAAATTCCGCTGCGGAAACGCTCGAAAGGCGGCAGCAGAATACCCGGTTCGCCGTATTTTTTGCGCACACACCAAGTAGTTTCACCGATCGTTTCCGGCGTGGTGGTTCGAAGCGAATCCAGGTCAAGACGCAGCCATAAGGATTGGTTGGCATAGGGAATGGAGTCGCCGATGGAGATTACCGGCACCTGAAAATTCAGTTCAGCTGGTGGATTCCCGCGCGGCTTTGTATGTATTCCGGTAGATGCCGCGTGCGATCCAAATCAATTTTCTTTTCAAAACAACCTAGAAGATAGTCCCACATATCGGTTTCTGTTGACAGTCGGCGCGCCAGAGCCACCGTGGCCTCCACGTCCGCCATGGCTTCGTGCGCTCTGCCGGGGGCCAGATTGTTGGCACGGTTGATATGCTCCAGTTTCAAGGTGGATTTTCCATCAATATCCGGCCATATGAGAACCTTGGGTTTATAGAGCCGGAAAATGATCGTCATGGGCAGCAGATCGGCACGGAAGCAACCGTTGGCAAACTGATGAGTATAGGGCGGCAAGAGGTTTCTGTAAAAGGAAAATCGCAGAAATTCATCGTCAAATCCTAGGGAATTATAGCCCAGGCTGATCGTCCCCGGGGAATTCAGCAGCCGGTGAATATATGCCATGGCTTCAAACTCACACATTCCCGAAGCGGTGTCGGCAATAGAAATGCCGTG
>CAZWGD010000088.1:0-7984 GCA_964633235.1 uncultured Desulfobacteraceae bacterium
GGCGGTGGTTTTACGCAGGGTTTCCCCAGTCTCGCCCGGCAGTCCCAGGATAAATGAAACCGCGGCGGTTATCCCGACCTCCCGGCACATGTGAATCGCGGCCATCACCTGCTCAAGGGTAATGCCTTTTTTAGCCCTCGCTAGAATACCGGCATCGGCCGATTCGACCCCAAACCCCACAGTCGCACATCCCGCACGTTTCATTTGGCGCAATAGCTCAGGCGAGACCGTATCCACGCGGGAGAAAGCGGACCATTTTATCTCCAGCCCTCGTTCGATGATCCGGTTACAAATTGCCAGGCAATGCTGTTTATTGGCGGTGAAGAGGTCGTCGGCAATGTTGATCTGGGGAAAACCGAACTCGGCCAGCTGCCCCATTTCATCAACGACATGCCGGGGATGCCTGTATCTGACCTTGCGACCGACCATTTTGCGGCCCACACAAAAAATGCATTTATGCGGACACCCGCGGCTGGTAGTCATACTGACGGGCATATTCAACGTCCGGTATCTTCCCAGGGGAAGCAGGCGCCGGGCGGGCATGGGCAGTGAGTTCACATCCCTGATAAAGGCGCGTTTTCCCGTCGAGTGAACAGCATCACCCATGCGAAATGCAAGACCGCGGATTCTTTCCCAAGCGGTTCGGTCCCCCCCTGCAGCGGCCAACTCCACAATTGTCTCCTCTGCTTCTCCGAGGGCAATAACATCCAGCTGGGGGCAGGCCTTAAGGGATGCATCCGTCAGAAAGGTAACATGGGGACCGCCCATGGCAGTAATGATGCCCGGATTGACAGCCTTGACATCGCGAACGATGGTGAAGGCATGATCAACGGTCATGGATACTGCGGTAACCCCCACAAACCGAGGGGCAAATGCCTTGAGGGCCGACTGCAAAAAGCCCCTTGAATAGGGGGATACGACAAAGTCCAAAACCTTGACCGTCACACCGGCGGCCTCAAGGGCCGCGGCTAGATAGGCAATCCCCAGAGGGGGTGATGGGTTTTCGGAAAGTGGACAGAATGGGTTGACTAAAAGAAAACGGTTGGAATGCAAGCTTTCCTCGTCCTTGGTTTTTAGGGAACAGAAATGTGGGCGCGCCAGGGCCCCACCCTCATAATGGCATCGGCAAAGGTCAGGTCTTCGGGGGTGGTGATTTTTATATTGTCCCTGTGACCTTCGATTACAGTTACGGGAAACCCGTACTGTTCAACCAGAAACGCATCGTCGCTGGCGGCAATATGATCATGGCGGGCGCCGGCGTGGGCATGCATAATGATACGATACTGAAAAGCCTGGGGAGTTTGGGCCCGCCAAAGATTTGTGCGGCTGACGGTCCCGGAAACGGTTTGGTTTTCGTCCAGCCGTTTCAGGGTGTCCACCACCGGCAGGCCTAGAATACAGGCCCCGTTTTCCTCGGCCCCGGCAATACAGGCGACGATCTGTTCCTGTCGAATAAACGGCCTTACACCGTCATGGATAAGGACAACCCCCTCTTTTTTATCAAGAGCGCTCAGCCCGTTGTAAACGGAGTGCTGCCGCGTGGCCCCACCGGAGATGAGGGTCACCGGTTTTTTAGGTGCCATGGGATCGCTAATGGATGTCCGGCAAAATTCTAGGTCGTCCTCCGGGACCACCAGAACGATGCGGTCGATGCGCGGGCATTGCAGAAATACCGCCAGGGAATAATATAAGACGGGTCTGTTCGCCAGCAGCAGGTACTGTTTTCGTACCGTACGCCCCATGCGAACACCCATGCCCGCAGCGACGATAATCGCCGATGCCGTCCCGGATCCCTGGACCATTCCAGCTCCAGTCCGGCCTATCTCAGATAGTTGAGTTCAGTGGGTAAAGGCACATCTTTGCCCATGGTATCTTCCCCATAATTGACCCCGGCCAGGATTTCAATATCCTTCAGGGCTCTGGAATCCCCCTTAAAAACCACTTCGGAGGTGTTCTCCTTGCTGATTTTTCCCCCGGCCCACTGCATGTCCAGGACACTGCTGGCGTCAAAGCTATCGGACCCCACATGCAGGGTCACCTTTCCGCCATAATACTGCACGACTTTGGCCACCAAAAGGCTCGGTCGGAGGTGAAAGCCCAGTTTTTGTGGGATTCCAACCTGTATGGACGACCGCTCGATATTCTGATTGAGGATCTCACTGGCGATATCCTTGCCTTTAGTCAGATAGTGGCAGACATAGTACAGCCCATAGTTGATGGTATAGTCCAGCAAAATCTCAGGGCTGACAAGGGTGGATAATCGTTTTTGAGTCTCATTGTAGACATTTTTATACCCGGCTTCATGGAGATGACGTTCGTAAAAGTGGAGCAGCCTGCCGATCATCTGCATCAGGTGAAAAGCCACGGAAAAGAAGCTGCGCAACTGCTTAAGCTTGCGGTTGCCGAATCGAAACCCCCCATGGATAACATAGGTGTCGAAAGAGGATTGGAGATTGTGAACCAGCATCTCGAAACGTCTGATGGTGACTTCGTTGATGCGCTCCGGAACGAACTCAAGGATTTCTTCAATGGTATAGAGTTTGTAAAATTCCAGCAGTTCAAAATCTTCGGCAATGTTTAAAAATTCATTGGCGATCTTGACGATATGCTTTTGCTGGGCGTCCCTGTTTTCATCATCGATATCGTAGTCAAGGGACTCACTGGTGGAAATTGCCGGGAAGTCCGCCGGACTGAAGGCTTCCCCGGGCATGGCAATGTGGAGCCGTTTGGCCTCCTCGATGATCACCGGTGCCAGGTTGATCAGAGCCCGGTTCAGGAAATCCATAGCTGAATTCCCTCCCTTGGCGAATTTTTCCAGGTCGGGCAGGTCGTAAAAAATCAGACGGTTGGTGATATGCTTCTGGCAGTAACAGCTCAGGCTTAAGTGGCGTACCGCCGCCACGAGCTCACGGTAAAAATACCAGTTTTTATTGTTTTTGGCCCCGTGAAAATCGAGAAAATCTTCCAGCACCTGAGAGGTCCCGATAAATTTCGAGTACAGCTTTTTGGTAAAGTGATGCCTGGAGTCACCATGTTCCATAACGAATAAGCAGCTTTTCAGCAGATCACAGGACAAGATCTGCGCCCGCTTTTCGAATGAGATGTCCGGGATATCAATGGGTTTGTTGAGTAAATTCATTTGATGCCTGTTTTCCGAAGCGCTGCCGATGGATTGACGGTCGGAGTCGCCCATAAGCCGAATTCTGTTGCCAGCGGCGGTTACCCTCCTCTGGCCGACGATCATTCATCTATGGGCGCCGGTTGCCGGGCGCCTCTTGCGACCTACCCGGGAACTCGGGCGGGCTCCCTCAAACGTCCCCCTATTTGGTCTTGCACCGGGCGGGGTTTACCTAGCTTCCCCAATCGCTTGGAGAACTGGTGCGCTCTTACCGCACCGTTTCACCCTTACCGTTTCACCGCATCGGCCGGCCGGCCGCGGTGCCGCGAATACCCCTTTCAGGGAATCCAGGGCCCGCTACAGCCACCCGATGCCGGTGGATTGGCGGTATCCTTTCTGTTGCACTTTCCTTCGCGTTGCCGCGACTCCACGTTATGGAGCACCCTGCCCTGTGGTGTTCGGACTTTCCTCCGGATTCATACGAAACCGGCGATCGTCTGGGCGGCTCCAACCGTCATCACCTGTCTCTTTGGCAGAACCTCAGGCCTGTTGTTCGGCCTTCTTAAGATAAATCATACGCTGACAATTGGGGCAATACATCACCTCGTTGCCCCCATGAAGCTCGTTATACATCTGTGGCGGAATATTTAGGTTGCATCCCTGGCAGACGGCGTTGACCACCGGCACAATGGCAATTTTATTGGCATGCAGCTTTTTTACACGTTCGAACTGTTGAAGCAGTGCCGAGTCAATCCGGCCAGCGATTTCTCGGTGGGTCTGCGACAGGGTTGCCAGGTGATTGCGCGCCCTTGAAACCTCTTGGCGCACCGCTTCCTTTTCCACTGCCATTTTTGAGGCAAAGCTCTCAAAAGCCGCTTTTTTCATATCGATGCGGCTTTCAAGGGTATCGAGCCTTTCGAGGCATTCAATCATCTGGTCTTCAATTTGGGAGTGGGTTGACTCCAGATCTTCGATCTCCTTCAAGGTGGCCTGATACTCTTTATTGGTTTTTACATGCCGCAGCTTTTCCTTGCTCTTGTCTGCGGTGGAAACAGCTTGCTGCGCATCACCTTCCAGGGACCGGTACTGCTTTTGAAGTTCATCAACATGGCGGGTTTCTTCATCCCGCAAACGCTGCTCTTCCGCCAGCCGGGCATCAAGGTGCTCCAGGCGGCGGGGCGCCTGGCCCAAAACATCCTCGAGCTCCCGGGTCTCTATCTCGATCTTTTGAATATGCTGTAACAGCTCAAGCGATTCCTTCATATCGGTTACCCGTTTTTACCCCTGCTTATATAGTAATGTCTCCGCCCCAAAAAATCCATGCGGCAGGCAGGTCTAAAATATTCTAAAGGGATCCTGCTCCTGTTCCCAGGATTCCACCCGCACGTTGATGCGCTTTTCATCCAGGCACCGCTGAAGGTCCGCCGCAAACGCCTTCACCATGATATGTTCCGAGGCGAAGTGGCCGATATCGATGGCACCCCGTCCCCTGGTCTCGATTAAGCGGGCATCATGATAACGCAAATCGCCGCTTACAAATACCTCGGCCCTTGAGTCAAGAAACGCTTGGATTAATCCGGAACCGCTTCCGGTACACAGCGCCACCCTGCTAATGCTGAGATGCTGATCACCGACGATCCTCACGGCATCCAGACGCAATTTCTCCTTCAGGAATACCGCCAACCTGCCCAAGGTGGTGGAAACAGGTATTTTTCCAACCCTCCCGAGCCCTTCCCCGAGATCGGCGTCATCCATCGGAACCAAGGCCACCGGCTTTTCAAGCCCTATTTTTCCGGCCAGCATCTGATTGAGGCCGTACCGGGCGCTGTCAAGATTGGTATGGGCGGTGTATATGGCCAGGCGGTTGACGGCCGCCGCCTGAATGGCGGTCCCCTCGGGTGTGGCAAAGTCGATGGAGCGTAAGGTGGGAAAAATCAAGGGGTGGTGGGTGATCAGCATGTCCACGTCATCATCAGCGGCGGCCGTCACGACTTCCGGACCGGGATCCAGGGCCACACGGACCTTGCGCACCGGCCAATCATAGCGCCCTACTTGCAGTCCGATGTTATCCCACTTTTCGGCCAATCGTGGCGGAGCCAGATGGGTCACTTCACGAATGATATCGTCCACTCTGGCATGCCGCATCGTTTTAGCCACCGTACCGGCCACGATTAAAAAAAGGCGTGGTCCTTTTGGCCACGCCTTACCGTTCGGTTTCCCCGAAATACATCAGGGCCGTATAGAAACAATCTCATGATGTTATCCGATGGTCCGCTCCCTGAATACCTGGTGCATGGGCCCACCTGGATTCGAACCAGGGACCGACCGGTTATGAGCCGGTGGCTCTGCCAGCTGAGCTATGGGCCCGCATCGTCATATTATCAATCGGCTTAGTATAGACAGCCAATCAATTTGTCAAGGTTTTGTGTCAATAAAGCTTTTCAATTTGCGGCTGCGGGTGGGATGCCTCAACTTCCGGAGGGCTTTGGCCTCTATCTGCCTGATGCGCTCCCGGGTGACGGTAAAACCTTGACCCACCTCCTCCAGGGTATGATCCGCTTTTTCGCCGATGCCGAATCGCATGCGCAACACCTTCTCTTCACGCGGTGTCAGGGTCGCCAGTACCTTGCGTGTTTGCTCGGCCAGGTTGAGGCTTACGGCCGCATCCGACGGCAGCATAAATTTCTTGTCTTCAATAAAGTCACCCAGGTGGCTGTCCTCTTCCTCCCCAATGGGTGTCTCCAGAGAGATCGGCTCCCGTGCAATTTTTAGCACCTTGCGAACCTTATCAAGGGGCACCTCCATCTTTTGGGCTATTTCTTCAGGTTCAGGCTCACGTCCCAGCTCTTGAACCAGGTAACGAGAGGTCCTGATCAGCTTGTTGATGGTTTCGATCATATGGACCGGGATACGGATGGTTCTGGCCTGGTCCGCGATGGCCCGCGTAATCGCCTGCCGTATCCACCAGGTGGCGTAAGTGCTGAATTTATATCCCCTCCGGTACTCGAACTTATCCACGGCTTTCATCAAACCGATGTTACCCTCCTGGATCAGATCCAAAAACTGCAGCCCCCGATTGGTGTATTTCTTGGCAATGCTGACCACCAGTCGTAGGTTTGCCCGGGTCAGTTCAGCCTTGGCTAATTTGGCTTTTGCATGCCCCTCATCAACTCCTGACAACACCCTTTTCAGGTTCATGCGCGTAAATTTTAAAGCCATCTCCCGCTCTCTTATCTTAGCGGCGATAGCGCACAGGTCTGCATGAAGGGACTGGATTTCAATTGATGATAGATGGCATTTGGTGGCCATCCATTTCTGGCAACTTTTTTGGTCGTTTAACTGGTTGAACAACCGGGTTGTGGAGGTGCCGATGGCATGTGCACTGGCGGAAATGGTGTCATTCATGGTTTCGAACCATTGCATCTGTTCCTTGACGATCGACTCAAGTTTTTCGATAACCCCGGTTTCAAAACGCCAGTCCTTCATCAGCTTGAATATCTTGTTATTCCTTCGATTGATGGATCTCCTGACTTTACGCCGTTCATTGGTGTTGAGATCGACCCCATACAGCTTTTCCCGAAAGGCCTTGTTCTCGGCATGGATCTCTTTGACTTGCCCTAGCATGGCGGTGAAATTCTCCATGTGCCCGGTTTCACCTACCGCGGTATCATTACCCTCAACATCCTTGAGAATATGTTTTGGATGAAGGTTATTTGTTTCAAAATGATCGCAAAGCTCCAGTATGCAATCCACCGCCATGGGGGTATCAAGCAACGCCCTGAAGACGATCTGCTCCCCTTTTTCAATTTTTTTGGCGATCTCCACCTCACCCTCCCGGCCAAGAAGCGTGACCATACCCATTTCCCTGAGATACATTTTTACCGGATCGGTAACCCTGCCGAAATCAGATGCGGCGCCGACTTTTCGCTCCTTTTTCTTTTTGGCCGGTTTGGTTTTTGTTTTATCAGGCAGTTTTTCTTCCTCTATAATTTCAATATTGTTCTCGCAAAAGAGCAGGACGGCTTCCTCAATCTGCTCCGGAGAGGACGTGTCTTTTCCCAGGGCTCCATTGATCTGGTCATAGGTGACGTAACCCGTGTCACGGGCCGTCTTGAGCAGTTTGGTCAACGCTTCCGGTCTAGCGACCTTGGCGTCCTTTACGGGAACGGCCTTTTTCCCCGATGGATTTGTCTTCCCCTTCCCTGATTCAGTGGATGTGGTCATCATACGAATGGGTCTCCTCAGCACTCAGTTTTTTCTTATGGACGGTTGGCTCTCCCGCATCTGGTTTTTCATGTCGCGCAAGAGTTTGTTCAACAGCTCCCGATCGTTATTCTTTTCCGCAGTCTTGATTTTGTGCAACAGGGATTTGTCATGCCGGCGCCGGCTGGTTTCAAATTGGGAGAGCAGCTTCAGGCACCCCTTACGATCCCAAACATCTTCCTTTACCGTTAGAAAAGCAGCCAGGCGCTGTAACTTTTCATCGCTGGTCAGCCGGGTGATGTCAATTCCCGGTCGGGGGGCTCCCGGGGCGGTAATTTGGGAGAATACCAGGTCACCGACCTGCTTCAACCGGCTGTTGGTGAAGAGCGCTAACAGGTTGCGTTTTTTGATTTCAGGTATCATTTGGGGAAACTGGAGCATCATGGCGATGATTTGCCGCTCCAACCGTGTTCCCCGGTCTTCAGCGTGCGGTCCCGCATCCCGGGGCGCCCCGCTACCCAAGCCGGAGCGTTCGTCCGGCCTGGAGGAAAAGGCAGCCTGAAATCCGCTTTCTACCGTGGCTCGTCCCACCCGTTCCCGAACTGCCCCCTCGTCAATGCCTAGCCGCTCCGCCAGCTCTTTGATGTGTAAGGCTCTGGCTAT
>CAZWGD010000089.1:0-7900 GCA_964633235.1 uncultured Desulfobacteraceae bacterium
TGCCGGCCTGACGGATTGAGTCGGCACCTTTCACAAGCTTTCTCCCGCTGCAAAATCAATCGGAAAAAACCCGACGGCACCGAGACCGCCGGAGGTTAAAAATCCTCAATCAGCCGGTTGTGGATCTGTTGGGCGAGCCGTTTTGAAAGATTAACCAGCGCATCTTTCTTGTTCTGCTCTGTATCCTCCTCGCTACTGCCAACCGCGAAAACCTCCCTGGCGATAATATTGTTATCCCTCCATAAGATCTCTTCATTCTGATCGATGACCCGGATAGCCACCGTAACCACCACCTCCCTTTCAACGGATGTTCCCAGGCCGGTTTGAGAAATACCTTTTTCGCTTATGGATCTGATAATTCCCTTTAGTACACCCTCGGCCTGATCCTCGGAACTGGCCAGGTCATCCTTCCTTTTGAGGATAAACTCATTGGTCAGATCGCTGGTGAACATGGATTCAATGCCGACTTCAGCGCTTCTGTTTTCAAACATGGAAATAAAGATGCTTTGCAGTCCCGCCGGCAGATCGCCGCTGCCGCTGAACCGATAACCGCAGGCGGCGATAAACACGCACAAGCACCAGAAAAACCCTGTTTTCATGTCTAATTTAGTCAAAATGAATACCTGCCGTATGGGGTTGATGTTTTTTTAGGCCGCATCAGGGTCCGTTGCGGACCGCATCAGATACACCCCGCCGCTTCCGGTGCCCGGCACCGGAATGACTGAAGCGCCAGCGCTCACCCGGGTGGTTTTCGTACCCGGCTACACGACTATATTCACCAGGCGCTTCCTCACCACGATTATCTTTTTGATGGGTTTCCCGCCAATAAATTTTATGGCCCGCTCATCCCGCACCGCCAAGTCCCTGATGGTGCTTTCCGATGCATCGGCAGCCACCTGAAGGCGGCTTCGCAGCTTTCCATTTACCTGCAGTACAATCAGGATGTCGCTCTCTCTCAAGGCTTCCTGCTCATGCGTGGGCCATTGGGCGCGCAGGATACTGGTTTTGTTTCCCAGCGCCTCCCACAGTTCTTCGGCAAAATGCGGCACCATGGGCGCCAGAAGGAGGATCGCCGATTCCATGGCAAAGCGCATCACCGCCGCCATTTGCGGGGGGTCACCGTCGTACGCCTTGGGGGGCATGGTGTTGATTAATTCCATGACGGCACTGATGGCGGTATTGAAGTGAAAACGATCCTCAATGTCCTGAGTCACCTTTTTTATGGTCCAATGGGTCTTGCGATACAGATCCCGCACAGGACCTTCAAGCATGTCGAGATCTCCTGTAAAGGCCTCGGCCTGTTTGATCGTCTCCATCCAGGCACCTGCCTTGCGCCAGACCTTGTTCAGGAAGCGGTAGCTGCCTTCGATTCCCTGGTCACTCCATTCCAAATCCCGTTCCGGTGGGGCGGCGAAGAGACAGAAGAGCCTGGTGGTGTCCGCACCATATTTTTCCAAAAGGGCGTCGGGATCAATAACATTCTTTTTAGACTTGGACATCTTTTCAATACGACCCACCTTCACCGCGCTGCCGCACTTTTTACAGGTCAGTCCCGGATTCGCGCTCTCCGCCTCGTCCGGCATGAGGTAACCGTGTTGCGGGCATGAAAGGGTCTCCTTGCGCACCATGCCCTGGGTCAGCAAACGGGTGAAGGGTTCCTTATAATTTACCAACCCCAGGTCGTTCAGCACCCGTGTGAAGTATCGGGAGTAGAGCAAGTGTAAAATGGCATGCTCGACACCACCGATATACTGATCCACCGGCATCCAGTAGTCGACGGCCGCTTTTTCAAACATCCCCTTATCGTATGCGGGGCTGCAGTAGCGCTCGAAATACCAGGACGATTCGACAAAGGTATCCATCGTGTCGGTTTCCCGCCGCGCATCGCTATGTCCGCATTGGGGGCATTGCGTTTCCAGAAAGGATGCCAGGCTCGGCAGGGGTGACCGCCCGCCTTCCAGCATTTCAACCTCTTCCGGAAGGAGGATGGGCAAACTGTCTTCATCTGCGGGAACGGCACCGCATTCAGGGCAGTGGATGATCGGTATCGGGGCGCCCCAGTATCGCTGCCGTGAGATCCCCCAGTCCCTCAGTCTGTAATTGGTTGTTTTTTTTCCGACCCCTTTTGATTCCATATCGGTCGCAATGGCTTCCAAAGCCGCTTGATTGGCGATGCCGTTGAAGTGTTCCGAGTTGATCATGATGCCGGGCCCGGTATAGGCCTCGGTCATCGAAGCGCCGTCCAGGACCTTGTCTGCCGGCTGTACTACCGGAATAATGGTGAGACCGTATTTTTTTGCAAAGTCAAAATCGCGCTGATCATGGGCTGGAACGGACATGACCGCCCCGGTACCGTATTCCATCAGGGCGAAATTGGCGGCGTAGATGGGCATGCGTAAGCCGTTCATGGGATTGATACACCACGCACCGGTAAACACGCCCTCTTTTTCATATTCATCCAACCAGCGGTCGGAGCGATCCTGCAGCAATACCCGCCCGATAAAGGTATCAATCTCGTCGGCCTGTGGCGTACCCCGGGAAAGCTCAGAAACCAGTGGATGCTCAGGAGCCAGGCACATGAAAGTAGCGCCGAACACCGTGTCCTGCCGGGTGGTGAAAACAGGGATGACCTGAGAACTGTTTTCAATAGGGAATCTGATCTCAGCACCTATGCTTTTTCCGATCCAGTTTTTCTGCATGGTGACGACTTTATCCGGCCATCCTGGGAGTTTTTCACAATGGGCCAGCAAGTCTTCCGCATATTCGGTGATTTTAAAAAACCACTGCCACAGTTTTTTCTGGCGAACAGTGCGTCCACATCGCCAGCACATGCCGGCCTCCACCTGTTCGTTGGCCAGCACGGTTTGGCAGGGGTCACACCAGTTGACATAGGCTTCTTTTCGATAGACCTTACCCTGTGCAAACATTTTTAGAAAAAGCCACTGTTCCCATCGATAGTACTCCGGTCGGCAGGTGGCCAATTCTCTGTTCCAGTCATAGCTGAATCCCATCTTTTTCAGCTGGGCCTTCATGGATTCTATATTCTGATAGGTCCAACGGGCGGGATGCGTGTCATTGGCAATGGCAGCATTCTCGGCGGGCATCCCAAAAGCGTCCCAGCCCATGGGATGGAGCACATTGGCGCCCTGCATGCGCTTATACCTGGCAATCACATCGCCGATGGTATAGTTTCTGACATGGCCGATATGGATTTTTCCGGATGGATAGGGAAACATTTCCAACAGATAATACTTCTCTTTATCAGGAGCCTCGATCACCTCGAATAGATCCGTCGATTCCCAATAGGATTGCCATCTGGGTTCGATTTGATGATGGTCGTATTTTTTTTTCATATCAAGATGCTCTTTTCTGATGCCCGGCGATAATGCCGCAAATAGGAATACGGCTGGGTTTACCCGTGGTCGCAACTGACGTTTTCATGCCACAAAAGATAAAAAATAGCAAGCCGCCCATCCACGGCCGGCGATTATTCTGGCAGGCGCCTGCTTCGAGAAATGGTTTGACTTGTATTCCGCATTCTCATATTCATTAGATATCAACTGGTTGTAAAAAAGTAACCGGTGCAAAAACGCGACGGTCGTGAAGTAATCGACTGATTACCTGTGATATAAAAGGAAAAACTCAATGAGCAGCAGAATCTTGATCAATGCCGTAGATCCCGGAGAATGCAGGATCGCCAAGCTAGAGGACCTTAAGCTGGAAGAGTTCCACATGGAAAGCGCCAGTAGGGAGAGCCATCAGGGCAACATCTACAAGGGAACCATTATTCGGGTCGAGACCGGGCTACAATCTGTGTTTGTGGACTACGGGGCCAAGCGTCACGGCTTTCTACAAAAACAGGAAATCCATACCGATTATCATGTGGATGCCTCACCAAAGAACCACTCCATAAAGCAAATCGTAAAACGGGGCCAGGAACTCCTGGTTCAGGTAACCAAGGCCCCTTTTGGAAACAAAGGTGCCGTACTGACGACCTACCTTTCCCTGCCCGGAAGGCACCTGGTCCTAATGCCCGGCAGTGACAGCCGGGGGATCTCACGCAAAATCGCCGATGAAGAGGAGCGCGGCCGGCTGAAGAAAATCCTCGGGCAGCTTAAGATGCCGGATGGATACGGGATAATCGTCAGGACCGCAGGCGAGGGATGCAGCAAGACCATTTTGAATAAGGACCTGCGCTATTTGATGCGACTCTGGAAAAACATCAAGGGCCGTGTCATGAAGGTGAAAGCCCCGGCCCTTCTTTACCGGGAACGCAATCTGGTATTGCGATCTCTGCGGGATTATTTCACATCGGATGTCACCGAAATCTTAATCGATGACGCCAACGTCCATCGAGAAGTAAAAAATTTCATGCAGGTGATTTCCAACAAGCATATCCAAAATGTAAAGCTGTACACCGGTGAAAAACCCATATTTACCAAATATGAGCTGGAGAGTCAGATCGCCTCTATCTTTGAAAAACGGGTTAAATTGAAATCCGGAGGATCGATTGTGATTGACCAGACCGAAGCCCTGGTTGCCGTTGATGTCAATTCGGGTAGTGCCACCCGGGGGACCTCCGTTGAGGATACCGCCTTCAAGACCAATCTCGAGGCCGCCGAGGAAATCGCCCGTCAACTGCGGCTACGCGATCTTGGCGGGTTGGTGGTGCTTGACTTCATTGATATGCGCGATGCCAAACACAACCATGCGGTCGAACGCGCCCTGAGGGACAATCTGAAAAGAGATAAGGCCAAAACCAAAACCGGCAAGATATCAAAGTTCGGGCTTTTGGAAATGTCGCGCCAACGGCTGCGGCCCTCCCTTGAATCCGGCAGCTATGAACCCTGCGCCTACTGCCACGGCAAGGGCTTGACGCCTTCAACGGAAAAGCTGGGGTTGAGCTTCCTCAGGGAACTGAGCCTGGGGAGCTTAAAAGGGAATATCTCCACGGTCAAGGGGGTGGTCCCTCCAGATGTGGCCGACTATCTTTTGAACCAGAGACGCAAGGATCTATTCGATCTTGAGGTGCGTCGCAATGTGCATATCACCTTGCAGGCCGATGCCGCCATGAAGCCCGGTGACAGTGAAATAATCTACGAAAAACAATAAATTGTATCGTTGACACCATTTTCGGGTTGCGCTATAAATTGCCATCATCGCCACAAATAACCTGGAGGGATTATGTCTCAAGAATGCGGAAAAGCGCCGGTAAAGGTCATGATCTCTGTTATTGGTTTGGCCCTAGTGGTCATTGGGGTCATCCTGGGATTGAAAACCTGTCGCCAGCCGGAGCAGGAAACAGCCGTTACCCAACCCCGGGTAACGGATGCCGAAAAAGACCAAGGTGGTGGGAAGGAAGCGCCCCCCGTTAAAACCCAGACGGTTATCCATTACAATACCCAAGAGAACGATGACACCTTCCAAGCACGTCTCGCTAAGCGCAAAGCCGATTTCGGATTGAACGAGGGTGTCGATATTATTGCCAAGCCGGGAGAAACGCTCAAGATCGGTGATAGTGTGGTTCCCATGCAGGAAATTCTGGATAAAATCCGCTTGGAAAAGGGTGATATCGTCGAAAAAGATCTGGCCGACGCATCCTCCTTGGATGCTGCTGATATACAAAAAGGACGCATGCTGGCAAAGCTCGATACTATGCAAAAGCGATACGCGGAACTTGAAAAGAAAATCGAAGATCCGACCGTGGACCCCAATGACGAAGCCAATGCAAAGACCGCTAAAGAGTACGATAATCTGAAAGAAACCTTATCAACTTACGACAGCTATAAACAACTGGCCCATGAGATCGAACAGTTGCAGGATAAAACCACCATGGACGATGCCGATAGCCAAGAGACGTTGATAGACCAGATAGCCGATCTGAAGGTTGCCTTGAAGCGTGTTGAAAACGACTTGCGCAACCGCGTATTTCCCGATGAAAGGTCAGAGGCCTATGGGGTGTATGTTGTTCAACCCATGGACAACATCTGGAATATTCATTTCAAATTTCTCAAGGAATATTTTGCCCACAGGGGTATTTCTCTCACACCGCTTTCCGATGAACCCAACGATCGCGGTATCAGCTCCGGCATCGGCAAGCTGCTGAAATTCTCTGAAAGTATGGTATATATATATAACCTTCGTGAACGCAGGCTGGACATGGACCTGAACCTGATTCAACCCCTCACCAAGATCGTTATTTTTAACATGGGGCAGGTGTTTTCCATGTTGGCCCAGATCGATTATACCAATGTCAATCGAATCCAGTTCGATGGGGAAACCCTGTGGATTCCGGCCGAACAGTAATGTTACCCACGTTTTTTTCCCGCCGATCGTGGGCAGCGCGGACCGTCATGGATATGTAAAGCGCTATTCCAAGCCGGTCTGCGCAAGCCTTTGCCTAAGGCGATTACCCTGTCCATCATGGCCACATCAACCCTGGTATCGATCCCTACCGGTTGACCAGGCCCATATGCGAAAATTATTTGACGTCTGCTATCAAGTAAAGTATATCAGCGCTGTTTCATGAAGCTATTATCATTTGCGGCGCGTTCAACGAGCCGTGAAGTAACCGGAAAAAGGAGGTTTTATTTTGACAAGTATTGCATACGCGATGGGTCAGGGTGGCGCCGGCGGCGGAGCGGGCGGCGGTTTTACAGCCTTTGTACCGCTTATTTTGATGTTCGTTATTTTTTATTTTCTACTCATCAGGCCCCAGCAGAAAAAGACCAAGGAACATCGACAAATGGTGGAAAACCTGAAAAAGGGAGACCGCATTGTTACCACGGGCGGTATCCACGGCCGTATCACGGGGATGAGTGATACCACGCTGACGGTTGAGATCTCCGATAAAGTTCGCGTTAAAGTCGGGCGGGGGAACGTATCCGCGCTGCTTCAACCGGGATCTGCGCATCAGGCCGCAAAAAAGGTCGATAAAAAGAAAGAAGGATAAGGTCATTGAAGTATTTTTCTTGGAAACCGGTCGTGGTGATCGCCGTATTGCTTGCGGCGGTGGTCTATGTCCTCCCATCGTTCAACCCGAGTCTGTGGCCCCATAAAAAGATAAATCTGGGACTCGACCTTCAAGGCGGCATGCATCTCGTGCTTGAAGTTGATACGCAAAAAGCGGTGGAAAGTACCATTGAGCGTATTCGCCTCGAACTGAGAACTCAGATGAAGAAAAAGCGCATCAAGCACGGCGGCATCACCAGGGTGGACGGCACTAAGATCTCTATCCGGTTAAACGGTGCTGAAAGGGTCGAAAAATTCACCACGCTTTTGGATGATGAATTCAACGACCTTCGCCTGCTTTCACAATCCGAGGAGGCCGGTACGACCGTTACGGTTTTGGATCTTATGGAAAGAGAGGCCGATGTCATCAAAAAACTGGCTGTGGATCAGGCCCTTGAAACCATCCGGAACAGAATCGATCAATTCGGGGTCAGCGAACCGGATATCCGGCGCCAGGGTGAAAAACGCATATTGATCCAACTGCCCGGTATCAAGGAAACCCAGCGCGCTAAGGACCTTATCGGCAAAACCGCCCTTCTGGAATTCAAGCTGTTGGATGAAACCCACGACGTCGCCGCTGCTCAAAAGGGAAACGTACCCCCGGGAAGCCAGTTGCTGTATGAAGAAAGCATAAATCCGGAGACCAATCGAAAAGCCAGCATTCCCTATCTGGTAAGAAAGCAGACCCTGTTGACCGGTGCCTATCTTACCGATGCGCGGGTGCAAATCGATTCGCGCTATAACGAACCCTATGTGGGTATCCAGTTTGATAAAAAAGGCGGGAGGATATTCGCAAAGATCACGGAAGAAAACGTCAAAAAGCGCCTGGCTATCGTTTTGGATAACAGGGTCTATTCGGCTCCTGTTATTCAGGAAAAAATACCCGGCG
>CAZWGD010000090.1:0-7885 GCA_964633235.1 uncultured Desulfobacteraceae bacterium
GATCGTTTTCGGCCGTCCGTGGGCGGCTCGCATCGCAAGCGTATTTTTACATATAAAATCAAAAGGCTATACTAAATAATACATACATTGGGAGGAGGTGAAGGCAACCCCCGGAGAGGACAAAAACGCAATTTTAGTACAGGATGTAATATTTTATTAATCAGATGGAGGAAAAACAATGGCAAAACATGAAACCCCTTTGTTGGACCAGCTGGTATCTGGGCCTTGGCCGAGTTTCGTGGCCGATCTGAAGCATCACTCTGACGTAAGGGCAAAAAACGAGGAAAATATCGACTTTCAAATCCCCCAGGATGTGGTCGAAGACCTACTCGGTGTCCTCGAGCTGTCCTTCAAACACGGTAGAACACATTGGAAACACGGCGGTATCGTTGGTGTTTTCGGATACGGCGGCGGTGTTATCGGCCGGTACTGCGACCAGCCCGAAATGTTTCCAGGTGTGGCCCATTTTCATACCATGCGCGTTGCCCAACCGGGCGGCAAATTTTACACCGCTGAGTATCTGAGAAAAATATGCGACCTATGGGACCTTCGGGGCTCCGGTGTCACCAACATGCATGGATCAACCGGTGATATCATTTTTCTGGGAACCACCACCCCCCAACTGGAAGAAATCTTTTACGAAATGACCCATAATCTTGGCCAGGATCTGGGTGGGTCCGGGTCAAACCTGAGAACCCCCTCGGACTGTATCGGAGCGGCCCGTTGCGAGTATTCCTGCTACGATACCCAGGCTTTGTGTTACGATCTCACCCAGGAGTATCAGGATGAACTCCATCGCCCGGCATTTCCCTATAAATTCAAGTTTAAATTCGACGGCTGCCCCAACTGTTGCGTAGCCTCCATCGCCCGGGCGGACCTGGCTTTCATCGGTACCTGGCGGGACGACATCCGCATTGACCATGAAGCGGTCGCCGCTTATATGGGCGGCGAAATACCACCCAACGGGGGTGCCCACTCGGGTAAAGACTGGGGTCCGTTCGATATCAAAAAAGAGGTGATCGATCTTTGCCCCACCGACTGCATGTGGATGGAAGACGGAAAATTAAAGATCGACGATAGAGAGTGCACCCGCTGCATGCACTGCATTAACGTCATGCCGAGAGCATTGAGAATCGGCAACGACCGCGGCCTATCCATATTTGCCGGCGCAAAAGCCCCTATTCTAGACGGTGCTCAGATGGGTTCCCTGATCGTACCTTTCATTAAAGCAGAACCGCCTTATACGGAAATCAAAGAAAACATCATTGAGCCGCTTTGGGACTGGTGGATGGAAGAGGGCAAAAACCGGGAGCGTGTCGGTGAACTCATGAAACGTCAGGGCATGCAGAAACTGCTCGAGGTTCTCGAACTGGATCCGGACCCACGCATGGTCCAGGAACCACGATCAAACCCCTACATCTTCTGGAAAGAAGATGAAGTGGAGGGCGGCTTTGAGCGTGATGTCGACGAATACAGAAAATACCATCAGAGATAGGGGGAAATATCATGGCATTTATTTCATCAGGGTATAATCCGGACAAACCGATGGAAAACAGGATCAGCGACATCGGTCCCATTAAATATGATAAATTTTACCCACCGGACATTGCGGCCAACAAGGGAAAATGGCTCTACCACGAGATCTTAAAGCCGGGTGTTCTGGTACACGTTTCCGAAACCGGCGATAAGGTGTTTACCGTACGCTGCGGCGGCGCCCGGCTGATGACCACCTCGCATATCCGTGAAATCTGCGACATCGCCGAAAAGCATTGTGGTGGGCACCTGCGCTTTACCACCCGCAACAATATCGAGTTTATGGTCGACAGCCAAGACAAGGTGGACCCGCTGATTCAGGACCTGGAAAGCCGCAAGTTCGAGGGCGGCAGCTACAAATTTCCGGTGGGTGGAACCGGGGCCGGGGTTACCAACATCGTGCATACCCAGGGCTGGATCCACTGTCACACACCGGCCACCGATGCTTCCGGTCCGGTCAAGGCCACCATGGACGTGCTCTTCGACGACTTCAAAGACCACCGGCTGCCGGCGCAGATGCGGGTATCATTGGCCTGCTGTTTGAACATGTGCGGGGCCGTACACTGCTCCGACATCGCCATTCTGGGATACCATCGCAAACCACCCATGCTGGATCACGAGTACCTGGACAAGATGTGTGAAATCCCCCTGGCCATTGCCGCCTGTCCCACGGCCGCCATCAAACCGGCCAAGGTGGAGCTGCCCGGCGGTGAAAAGGTCAAGAGTGTGGCCGTCAAAAACGAACGCTGCATGTTCTGCGGGAACTGCTACACCATGTGTCCCTCCATGCCGCTGGCCGATGATGTGGGCGATGGGATCGTCATCATGGCGGGAGGAAAGGTCTCCAACCGCATCTCAGCACCTAAATTTTCCAAAGTCGTGGTGGCCTTCCTTCCCAATGAAGTCCCGCGGTGGGAAAGCACCACGGCCTGCATTAAGAATATGATCGAGGCCTACTCCAAAGACGCCAACAAGTATGAGCGCCTGGGCGAATGGGCCGAGCGCATTGGCTGGGAGCGGTTCTTTGAGAAATGCGAACTTGAGTTTACCCATCATTTGATTGATGATTTCCGTGATCCGGCCTATTTTACCTGGCGCCAAACATCACAATTCAAGTTCTAAGTCCGGCCACCATTTCCGGGCTTGCCTATTATCAGAGTACGGGGGGTGCGATCATGCACCCCCTGTATACGTAAAAGGGGATTTATCGATGGAATACGAAGAGGCGAAAGAAAAGATAGTTGCAGTCTTGACGAAAAAGCAAAAAACGAAATCCAAATTTTATTTCAACGATCTGGCTAAAATTTTGGAGCTAAAGCCGAGAGTCGCCAAAAAACTGATCAATCAAATGGTCACCGAGGAGGTGCTGGAGTACTGGTCCAGCGGAAGCACCTCCCTGTACGGGCTTAAGGGCACCGGTAAGCAGGCGGCTGCCGAAGAGGGTAGCTGATCCCGCCGACCATCGGCCTGATGCCTTACTGTCAATGCAACCTGCCGATAATCTTCCTTGAACCGGACATCCTCTCAGCCGAACAGCACCCATTTTCCCCGCATGGTAATCACTGCATTACGGGGCGGCGCGGGGAAAACCATCCTTACCATCGGCATCATTGCCACGCTCAGGCAGCGCGGCAGTGATGTGGCCCCCTTCAAAAAGGGTCCGGACTATATCGACTCCAGCTGGCTCTCCTTAGCGGCGGGCCGACCCTGCTACAACCTGGATACCTTTCTGATCCAGAAAAATCAGATCCTGCAATCGGTCATTGCGCACGCCCATAATTGCGATGTTGCCGTGATTGAAGGCAACCGCGGACTCTACGACGGCATTGACATGGGCGGCAGCACCAGCGTGGCCGAACTGGCCAAGCTGCTGGATGCACCGGTCATTTTCTGCATCGATTGTACCAAATCTACCCGCACCATGGCCGCCGCCCTCCTGGGATGCCTGCATTTCGATCCTGATGTGAAGATCGAGGGGGTGGTGCTCAACCGGGTTGCCGGTGGACGCCATGAAAGCGTTCTTCGCAGAAACATTGAGCACCACTGCGGTCTGCCGGTGCTGGGTGCCATTCCCAAGCTGCGGAGTCAAAATTTTCCTGAGCGGCACATGGGACTGACGCCTACCTTCGAGCATGACCATGCGGGCCAATCCGTGGCGGCAACGGCCCGGGTCGTCCAACAGTACATCGATGTGGACGCCGTTCTCAAAATAGCATGCGAGGCACCGGGGCTTGGCACGATTGCTGAAAACCGGACGCTATCCCGGAAAGTGTCGCCTCCGCAAACTCAATTTCAGGACAGCCCGCCCAAAGATCAGCAACAAACGCCTCCCCGGATCGGGATCATCAGAGACTCCGCCTTTCAGTTTTACTATCCGGAGAACCTGGAGGCTTTGGCAACGGAAGGCGCCGAACTTGTATTCATCAGCCCGTTGACCGATACGTCACTGCCCGATCTGGATGGCCTGTATTTGGGTGGGGGGTTTCCCGAAACCCATGTGGAAGCCCTGGCGGCGAATATCAGCTTTAGGGAGGCCGTCAAGCGGCTGGCGGATAAAGGACTTCCCATCTATGCGGAGTGCGGCGGTCTGATGTTTTTGGGGGAGCGGTTGATTCTGGAGGAGAAGTCCTATCCCATGGCCGGGGTGTTACCGGTGGATTTCGGGTTTTCCAAGCGGCCCAGGGGACACGGCTATACCATTATCGAGGTCCAAGGTGAAAACCCGTTCTTTGCGATTGGAACCGAGCTTCGCGGGCACGAGTTTCACTACTCATATGTCACCCGCTGGGGGGGGATGATGGGAACCTGGTTTTCAAAATGAAGCGGGGAACCGGGTTCCATCACCAACGCGACGGGGTGTGCTATCAAAACGTGCTGGCAACCTATACCCATATCCACGCCCTGGGCACACCCCAGTGGGCACCGTCCTTTGTTAATCTCGCCGCTGCCCACAAACAAAAGAAAGGCCCCGCTATCACAAGGTCTAGGGGAGCCTAGAAACTATTTATCCTTTTTCGGATGGCACTTCGTGCAGGTGGTGGGTGCTTTCTTGGTTTTGGTTTTCTTGTTGAATGCCTTATGGCAATCCCTGCAGTTATAGTGTAGTGCCTCGGCATGGTATTCAAGCTTTTTCTTTTTCTGCTCCGCCTTGGGGACTTTCTTTTCTTTAAACTTTTTCTTCAGGGCGGTGGGAATCTCTCCCGGCAGCTTGTGACAGGCGATACAATTCTGAACCTCGTCGCCTTCCTTAAGGTTGTCAAGCGGCTTGTTATTATCGTCGTGGTGGCAATCCCCGCAGCCGGCCTTATACTCATCCACATGTTTCTTATGGGAAAACATGACAATGCCCTTTTTATGCTTCTCATAGGCTTTGTTTTCCATCTTAATCATGTCCTGGACGGTTGTGCCCGCATGAATACCTACGGCGATGAGTAAGAAGACGGCTACACCCCCAACCAGTGAGAGAATACCAGGTGTTCTTTTCATAATCTTTTTTCCTCCTTTAAGCACTTTGCCGGTATTAAAACGTATTGCCAAGGCCCTTGAAAGGTCGATTACGGCCCTTCGCTAAATAGCATGGACGCGTTGCTCTGTATTACTCCGGTAAATTCAACCCGGATATCCCCTTCCGAGAATTAAGCCGGATCTGCTTCTTCCGCTCCATCGTCGCTTTCATCACGGGATGGTTTTTTCCCAAATAGCTTTGCCCCCAGGATGCTCAGTTCGTAGAGCAGCATGAGCGGCATCGCCATCATGATTTGGGTAACAACATCTGGCGGGGTCAGCATGGCCGACCCGGCAAAGAAAAGGATGATGGCGAATTTGCGGTTTTTTTTCAAAAACTCAACCGAGACAATTCCCAGTTTAGCGAGGAAGGTGAGAAGTAGAGGAAGTTCGAAGGCAAGTCCGAAAGCGATCAGCAGCTTGGCGGAGAAGCTCAAGTATTCACGCATGGAGGGAAGCGCCTGGATTTTTTCCGTTGAAAAGCCCAAAAAGAACTTAAAACCCAGAGGGAAAACGACGAAATAACCAAAAAGGGCGCCGCCGACAAAGAAAAATGAGGATAGAAAAACGACGGGTATCAACAAGCGCCGTTCTTTTCGATATAACCCCGGGGCCACAAACATCCAGAATTCGTATAAGATGACCGGGATGGCGAGCATCAATCCCGAGAGGAGCGACACCTTCAAATAGGTGAAAAAGGCCTCGGGCAGTCCCGTAAAGATGAGCTTGTCATCAGCCTTCATGACGGAGATCAGGGGATGGGCCAGTATTTGAAACAGCCGCTCTTTAAAACCGTAGGAGAGGGCGAACCCGATGCCGATGGCCACGAAACAGACGATTAATCGGTTTCGGAGCTCTTCCAGGTGATCTGTAAAGGGGGATTTTTCATCACTGTCCATCATCGCCGATCAATCCCCTTAACCGGTCTGATCCGGTTGCGAAGTATTTTTTTCTGTTGGGGTTGATGCCGCTGGTGGTTTCTCTTCGGATTCATCATTGCTTTCATTTTTCTCCGGGCCTTCATTTACCCCCGGTTTTTCTGATTGCCCCCCGGTTTCAGCTTTACCGGTTTCAGTCTCCCCGGTTTCAGCCTCACCGGTTTCAGCCTCACTGGTTTCAGCCTTCGTGGTTTCCGCCTCACCGTTCATTTCGGAGAAGGCCTGTTGAAACTCATTCAACGGTTCGGTTTCTGGTGTGGATGCCGTTTTGTCCTCTGTATCTTCAGTATCTTTTTCTTCTGATGGGGTTGATTCCGGTGGGTCTGTTGAGGAAAGACCAGGTCCAGGGGTGGTTTTTATTTCGTCGGAAAAGGTTCCCCTTACGTCGGCACTTATATCGTTGAAGGATTTTTTCACATCCTTGAACTCGTCATCCATACTGATCGATTCCTTGATGTCACGCGTGGCACTCTTGAACTCACCCAAGGCCCGCCCCAACGATTTGGCTAGCCCCGGCAGTTTTTTAGGCCCGATGACAATCAGGGCAACGGCCAGAATTAAAATCATTTCCGGCATACCGATACCAAACATAATTCACGCTCCTGAAAAGATAATTTAAGCCATGCACACTACCTAGTTCTCAACAGACTGTCAAGCCTTAGACGCAAGCTCGCTCCCTACGAGCCAACAGCACCACGGCAGGGCACAGTGTCCGGGATGATATCCCGGGAAATCCGGGTGTTCATCAGGTGTAAAACGGGATGCCTGCCTTGAAATTGGAAAAAAATGAGAATCGCTGAGGTGATTCAGGCCTTAGAAGGGGATGTCATCCTCCTTGTCTTCCGTATCCGGAGGCCTCGGCATCCCCGGGGGTTGGTAGGCGTCCGATCTTTTTTCACCGGAGCCGGAATCCCGCGATCCAAGCATCTGCATGTTGGAGGCCACGATTTCGGTGGTGTAACGCTTATTTCCGTCCCGGTCCTCCCATTCGCGGGTCTGGAGCTTGCCTTCTATATAGACCTGCCGGCCCTTTGAAAGATACTCCCCGCATATTTCTCCCAAGCGGCGGAAGGCCACGATACGATGCCATTCGGTCCGTTCTCTTTTCTCCCCGCTATCTTTGTCTTTCCACTCATCCGAGGTGGCGATACTGAAGTTGGCCACCGCCGTTCCATCACTGAAATACCTTACCTCCGGGTCGTTTCCCAACCTGCCGATCAGGATCACCTTGTTTACACCGGCCATGATTTCCTCCTATAAGGCAACTTTTGGTTATGGCTTGAATATTATCGGGTGCCGTTGCATAAGTAATTGCGGTTTGAAGAAACCGTTCACACACGCCCTCCGCTCCAGCGCAGCTTGGACTTGAGCACATCAAAATACTGTTGGTTGGGATTGGTAATTATCCTCACCGGACGGGATGCTTTTTGGACCACAATGGTATCTCTACTATCGATGGGAAGGCCGACCTGTCCGTCAAAAGTCAGCATGATATCGGTGGCGTCTTCTTCCAACCTGAGGGTGATGGAAACACCCTCCGAAACGATCAGGGGGCGGTTTGTCAAGGTGAATGGACAAATCGGCGTCATGATGATGCCGGGCACCTCGGGATGAACAACCGGTCCGCCGGCGGCCAGGGAATACGCCGTGGATCCGGTGGGCGTGGCCACAATCAATCCATCGGCCCGGTATGTGGTTAGATAATGATTGTCAATATTTACAGCGATATTGCTTAACCTGGCCAGGGCGCCCTTGTTGATGACAACGTCATTGAGAACGGTTTCGCTGGCCACCTCCCTTTCATCCCGAAGCACCCGTGCAAAGAGCCGCATCCTAAGATGGGTGTCGAAATGGTGGCTTAAAATGGAGGTGGCCACTGAAAACAGGTCTTCTTCAACGACGCTTCAGGC
>CAZWGD010000091.1:0-7840 GCA_964633235.1 uncultured Desulfobacteraceae bacterium
TGCTGCCGGGCTTTATCGACAGCCATGCGCATGCATCCAGCGCCAACAACGAAACCGCCAGCCTGGAGATGTTCCACCTGGGATCTGTGGATACTTATCTTGATGCCGTTAAAAAATTTGCTGCCCATCATCCGGAGCACGACGTCATATATGGTAGCGGCTGGCAAAATGACCTGTTCCCGCCCACAGGACCCATCAAAGAGGAACTGGATGCGATCATTCCGGATCGGCCGGTGTGCCTGGAATCCGAGGACGGTCATTTTTTCTGGGTCAATTCCAAAACCATCGCCATGGCCGGTGTTACCAAGGATACGCCCAACCCGGTCGGCGGAATTATCGAGAAAGACCCCCAAACCAATGAACCCGGCGGAACTTTTCGTGAGACCGCAAGGGATTTCATCCAGAGCGTGTTGCCGCCGTTTACCGTGGACCAGGTCAAGGGCAGCATCCGCAATTTCATGCAGGAAGCGGGTCGGGTGGGTATCACCACGGTGCACGACCCCCTGCTGGTCCTGCCCGATGCAGAAGGCCAACTCAATGGGTTCGGATACCTTCGCAACAACATACAGGCGTTTACGGAGATGGCCAAGAATCAGCAACTGAACCTGCGCGTTAGGGGGACTGTACTTACCGATCCCACCCTTGATGCGGACCAGGTCAGGGCTATCAAATCCGTGTGTGAGCAGCAGAGCGACCCCTTGTTCAAAATGACCGGTATCAAGGTGTTTGTGGACGGCGTGGTGGAAGGTGCAACCGCTTATCTCCTGGAACCCTACACCCATATGCCGGACACCTGCGGCGAGCCCCTCTGGTCCCAGGGAAAGTTGAATGAATTGTTTGCTGCGGCAGACAATGAAGATCTGCAGATACATATCCATGCCATCGGCGATGCCGCCATACACATGTCCCTGGATGCCCTTGAACATGCGCGCAATGTCAATGGTGAATCAGATGCCAGGCATTTGATCACCCATCTACACATAGTTGATCGGGTCGATATCCCCCGCATGGCAGCCATGAATGTCATCGGTGTGCCCCAGCCTTTCTGGTTTGTCAAAGGGGATTATTTTCACAACCTGGAAAAGAAGTATCTGGGAAGCGAGCGCGCGGAAAAGGAATACCCCATGAAAAGCCTAGCCGACGCCGGTATTCTGCTGGCCGGCGCCTCCGACTATCCCGTGCAGGTGCCCAGCCCGCCCCTCTTGGGAATCATGCTGGGTATTACCCGCTGCGAACCCGGTGAAACCGACCCAAATGAAGTCCTGGGACCAAAGGAGCGTATGACCCTTGAGGATATGATCGAATGCTTCACCATCAACGGTGCCCGGGCCAATTTTCTGGAACACGAAACCGGATCCATCGAAGTCGGCAAAAAGGCCGACATGGTGGTGCTGGAGAAGAACCTGTTCGATATTCCGGAAACAGACATAGCAGATACCAAGGTCATGATGACGGTTTTCGAGGGCAAAACCGTGTACCGGGATGATGCACCTTAAAACCTTCAATCAAGAAAACACGAAACATTGAAAGCGCGAAAAGTCTATCGTAAAAAATAGTGGCCTTGCAGATGCTGAGACCTGTTGACCTAAAACATAAATCGTAAAACCTAAAACGATCTATTCAGGAGGATAAAATGACTGATTACAGAGACGATGTACTCGAGGAATCATCACGGGTCCTTGATTACATCCTGAAAAAGGAACTGGCTGAGGATGAAAAGGACCGCATCATTACGGACTCCATCGACAACTTCAACAACCACGTGAACCCGGGCTGGCTGGAGTACCGCAAGTCCGTGTCAACGGATGCGGCCTTTGTGGAGTGGGCGGATTCCCAGGAGACCTTCAAAGACACCAAGGGCAATGAATTCATCGACTGCCTGGGCGGGTTCGGGGTTTACACGGCCGGTCACCGGAATCCGGAAATCGTGAAAGCGGTACAGGCGCAGCTCAACCGCTATGCCCTGCACAGCCAGGAACTGGTGGATCCTCTGCGGGGCTACCTGGCCAAGCTGGTCGCCATGAGCACGCCCGGCGACCTGCAATACGCCTTTTTCTGCAACGGCGGGGCCGAGGCTGTGGAAATGGCCCTGAAACTGGCCCGGCTGGCATCCGGCAAGCACTACTACATTTCCACGGTCAACGGTTTTCACGGCAAATCCCTTGGGGCGGTATCCGCCACCGGCAAGGGCACCTACCGCAAACCCTACATGCCCATTATCCAGGGCGTACAGCATGTGGAATTCGGCAATGCCGACGCTGCCGAAGCCGCCATCAAAAACCTGATTGCCGTGGGTGAAAGCGTGGCCGGCATGATTGTCGAGCCGATCCAGGGGGAAGCCGGAATCGTCCTGCCGCCGGACGGGTACCTGCAGCGCTTGCGCGAGATCTGCGATGAGTACGGCGTGTTTCTGATTTTCGACGAAATCCAAACCGGCATGGGGCGCACCGGCACCCTCTGGGCGTGTGAAGGGTACGGCGTGGTGCCTGACATCATGACCTTTGGCAAAGCCTTTGGCGGCGGGATCATGCCCATTACCGGCATTATTGCCCGGCCTCACCTGTGGACTGACGAACTCAAGGAGAATCCCTGGATTTTGGGATCGCCCACCTTTGGCGGGAACCCCCTGGCCTGTGCTGCGGCTATTGCCGCCATGAAATTCACCATCGAAAACGATCTCCCCGGTCAGATCCAGGAAAAGGGCGAGTATTTCATGGAAAAACTTAGGGGCCTGCAGCAAAAGCACCACATCCTGGTGGATGTGCGCGGCAAGGGCTTTTTGATCGGTCTTGAATATCCGACCCCTGAAATGGGCTGGGCTGTTTCCAAGGGTCTGTTCAAGCGCGGTATTATGACCGGCGGTACCCTGAACAATGCCAAGGTCAACCGCATCGAACCCCCGGGGATTCTGAGTTATGAAACCATCGACACCATCATCGAAAAACTGGACGAGACCCTGGCCGAAGTAACTGAAGAATGCAAATAATTATCATTCTTGGATTGGAAGTCGAGGTGGAAATTGAAGAAGATATTCAAGTGGATCCTGGGAATAATAGGCGTTCTTATTGTTTTGGCTTTAATTGCCACAGCTGTTTTCTGGAAAGACATACAGGAAATTAGAGGTGTGCTTCGCTATGCAAATACCTTTGAAGAAAAGCATATCAACGAAAATTTCCGATCCCTGTACAAACAGTATCCTAGTAAGGTTATGCACCACTCCGTTGAGACGTTCAACCCGCCGGCCAATGCACGGGAACTCCCCGAAACCTACCTGTGGGAAGGAAAGACAAAAAGCATTGCTGAATGGATTGAGCGGACAGACACGACAGGCCTGATCGTCATCAAGGATGGTGAGATTGTTTTCGAACATTACTACCAAGGCAACGAGCCATCCACACGCACCATCTCGATGTCGGTTGCCAAGTCGGTTGTATCGTTTTTAATGGGAACGGCTCTTGCGGATGGAAAAATATCAAGTCTGCAGGACCCGGTAGAAAAGTACGCAGCAACCCTCGAAGGCAGTGGATATGAGGGGGTGGCCATAAAAAATGTCCTGCAGATGTCTTCCGGTGTTAGGTTCAATGAAGATTACGGTGACCTCAAATCAGATATTGTCCGGCTGGTGGCTGCCTTTACCTCAGGATCTGTCAATGAGTTTGTTGCCACGCTGCCCAACGAACTTGAACCAGGGACCTTCAATCGTTATGTCAGCGCCGACACCCAGGTGCTGGCTATGGTGCTGCAGGGCGCTACCGGTAAAAGCCTGACGGACTACGGTGAGGAAAAACTCTGGTCACAGCTGGGTACGGAATATGATGCCTACTGGCTGACCGATACCCAAGGCATGGAAATGTCATTCGGTGGCCTCAATGCCGCCTTGCGGGATTATGCCAGGTTCGGTTTGCTCTATCTCAATCAAGGCCGGAACTACAAAGGCGAACAACTTGTGCCGGCTGAATGGGTCAAGGCATCGGTGAAACCGGATGCACCGCACCTCATGCCCGGCAAAAACAACCCGGGGTCGGATTGGCCCATGGGTTATGGCTTCCAGTGGTGGATACCGGAAAATCCGGAAGGGGATTTCTCGGCCATCGGCATCTATGGTCAATTTATCTATGTCCATCCGACCTATGATGTGGTGATTGCCAAAACATCGGCCTATGTGGACTACAACAACACGGGCGATGAAATGGAGTTTGAAAGCATGGAAGCCTTCCGTGCTATTGCAAAGGGGTTATAAAACCCGGACGGGGAAGAATGATTATGAAAAAAACCGTGATTATCATGGGAACCGGTGCCCAGGGCGGCACCATCGCCATGCGTTTGAATGAAGAACCGAATGTGGAAAAAATCATCTGTGCCGACTATGATCTGGATGCGGCCAAACGCTATGAAAAGATGCTGGACAAGGCTGCGGCCGTTCAGGTGGATGCCCGCAACACGGATGAAATCGTGGCTGCCTCCAAAGGGGCGGCCCTCATTGTCAATGGCCTCCCGCCTGACTTCAATCCGGCTGTCATGGAAGCCGCATTGACCAACGGCATGCATTACCAGGACATGGCGTCCGGTCCTGTGGCGGACATCGATTTCGTGGGTGCCGTCAAACGTCAGTTGAATCTTGATGAACAATTCAAATCGGCAGGTCTGAGCGCCTTGATCAACACCGGTTCAGCTCCAGGTCTGGTGAATGTGCTTGCCAAGCATGCCGCTGAAAAGCTGGAGGTTCTGGACTCCATCGACATCTATATTTACGACGGCATCTGGACCAACCGGTTTATCCCGTTCTGGTGGTCACCGGAAACCGCATTTGGCGATATGGCCGCCGAACCAATTATGTATGAAAACGGGGAATACAAACAGGTGCCGCCTTTCAACAATCCGGAAATGGTCGATTTCAAGGGTTTGGGACCCCGCCGCATGGTGGATCATGAGCACGAAGAACCGGTTACATTCGGACTGTTTTTCAAAGGGTTGAAGCGCGCTAATTTCAAATATGGCGGCCCGGCCTGTAACCTCGCCGAATCATTTTATAAAATGGGACTTTTAGGGACTAAAGCGGTGGATGTGAACGGAACCAGAATTGTTCCCCTTGACCTGGTATGCCGACTGACACCGCCGGCGCCCTCTAATCCTCAGGCCATAAAAGAGGCGCTTTCCGAAGGCATGGCCTTGGAAGAGGGCGCCGCTCTGGTCCGTGTGGAAGGGGTGCTGGATGGGAGATCGGTCCGTCTGGACAATTACATCAATGCCCCCGGCTTAACCGAGTCTTTTGAAAAACATGGTATCACCCATGAATCCTTTCTAACGGGGCAGTCGGCATTCCTGTTCACCAAGCTTTTTGTAAACAACAAGATCGATGCTCAGGGGGTATTTCCCCCTGAAGTTCTCGATGCGGAAGCCAGGCGGTACTACCTGCAGGAGGCTGCCAACCTGGGTATCACGGTGGATGAGATCGTGGAGACGCGGCTGTTTGATCCAAGCAAGGGATAAGTATGACCCTCAGCGTTTTTAAGCGGATGCGTCATCCTTTAGCGGTGCAAACCCGCTCCTGAACGTGTTTTCCACGATCGTTCGGGCGTACATGAAACGGGGCAGGTAATCCTGTCCCATGGATTTGTCTCCCGTGCCGGACATCTTGAAGCCGCCAAACGGATGGCGTTTCATCATGGCGCCGGTGATCCCGCGGTTGATGTAGAAGCTTCCTGCCTTAAACTCCCGGCATGCACGCTCGATATTGGCGGGACTCCGGGAGAACAGGCCTCCGGTTAGGGCGTAAGCCGTGCCGTTAGCCGCCTTTAGGGCCTCCTCGAAATCGTTGACCTTGATGACACACGCCACTGGACCGAATATTTCTTCCCGGGCCAGGCGGCTGTCTGGAGAAATGTCGGTGAAAACGGCGGGAGCAACAAAATGTCCGGGTCCTTCGCCTTCAGCGCCCCGGGTCAGCAGTTTGCCTTCGGCTTTGCCGATGTCGATATACTTCTCGATTCTCTCCCTGGCGGCCGCATCGATAACGGCACCGATGTCGCTTCGAGAATCCTCCGCGGGGCCGAACATCAGCGTTTCCACGGCGTTTTTAAGCTTAGAGACGAATTTGTCGTAATTTTCCGCCAGCACGATCAATCTCGATGCAGCGGCGCTTTTCTGGCCCATGTAGCCGAAGGCCGATTGGACAACCGGCCAAATGGCAGCGTCGATATCCGCATCACTGTCGATGATGATGGCGTTTTTTCCTCCCATCTCGGCCAGAACGTTTTTCACGTTTGCCGCTTCTGCCGGCGTATGCCCCGATCTTTCGATGATGCCGAGTCCCTCTTCCCCGCTTCCGTTGAACACGGTAAAGGTCACGTCTTTGTGGGCGACCAGGGCCTTTCCGATATCTGTTCCCGGCCCGGGAACGAGATTGAGGACACCCCCGGGCAGGCCCGCGCTTTTGAATATTTTCCATACCGCCTGTCCAATGGCCGGTGTTTGCGAAGCCGGTCTGTACACAACGGTGTTGCCGGTGACAATGGCCGCCGAAGTCATGCCGATGGAGACGGACAAAGGGAAGCTCCACGGCGCAATGGCGGCTCCCACGCCGCAGGGAATATATTCGAGGCGGCTGGATTCGCCCGGCATTTCGGAAACAACGCGAGGTTTGTCCAGACGAATCATTTCGCGACCGTGAAATTCGAGAAAATCAATGGCTTCACCAATTTCGGCCTGGGATTCATTCCAGTTTTTACCCGCTTCATAGACCAGCAGAGCGGCCAGGTCGTGGCGTTTGACGCGCACCCGTTCCGCCGCCGCAAAAAGGTAGCCCGCCCGCTTTTGCGCGGTGGCGACGGACCAGTCCGCAAAAGCCGTCTTAGCAGCGGCAATTGCTTTTTCCACCGTATCCCGATCCGCACAGGTCACTTCGGCAACGATACGGTCGGGGCGGTTGGGATCGGTGGACACCATTTTCTCTGCATCTGATGCCTGGAAGCCTTCAACAACCGGGAGAACCTGCCGGGGAAAGGACGCCTTTGTATTTTCCAGGGCGGCGGCAAAGGCGGCATGGGTGGAAATATCCCACTCCACGGGTGGTTCGTTGGCAAACGGGCCCATTTCGCCATATGCCGGCGGGGTGTCGGTCTCTTTCCCGGCTTCTTTTCGGGCTTCCGGGAGCTCCCCGGCAAGGATCGCCGGATCCTTCAGCATCTCTTCTCTGGCGGCGCCTTCGGCGAAACTTTGCCTTAAAAAAGATTCACTGGAGGTGTTTTCCAGCAGGCGGCGCACCAGGTACGCCATGCCGGGCACGATTTCCCCCACCGGTGAGTAGAGGCGCAGCCGCAGGTTGTGTTTCTTCCAGGCTTCCCGGAGATTTTCCGCCATGCCGTTCAGCATCTGAAACTCCAGGCGGTCTTCGGGAACCTTCAGCGCCTTGGCGCATTCGATGACGTAGGAAACGGTGCGGATGTTGTGAGAGGCGCATTTGAGCTGAATGTAGCGGTGGTTCTCCAGCACCGTGCGGGCGCACCTTTCGTAGCTGGCATCGGTGGCATGCCGGTTGGTGAACACGGGGATAGGGTAATTGTAGAGATTGGCCAATACCACCTCTTCATCCCAGAAAGCGCCCTTGATCAGGCGCATGCCGAAGTCGTGGTCGCCTTTTTGGGCCCACGCCAGCAGATCGGCAAGCAGGGATTCCGCATCTTTCATGTAGGCCTGGTAAGCGATGCCCTTGTGGGGCCAGTCGCGGAACTCGGGTTCGTCGTTGATGCTCTTGAACAATTCCAGGGTGAATCTGCGGGCCGGCAGGTGCTCCATATCCATCAACACATAGGCGCCCAGCTCCTGGGCCTTGCGGTAGATC
>CAZWGD010000092.1:0-7806 GCA_964633235.1 uncultured Desulfobacteraceae bacterium
ATACGGCTTCTCAACACCCTGAGGATCAGCGGGTTCTCGAGCTTGATATCGGCACTGAAAACCGGCTTCCCGCGCAAGCGTTCCTCAACCCCGGTTTTTGGTATGCTATGCCCAATCTGTCGATACATTTCCACCCTGCTATCGTGTCTCATATCAATGCATGCATCATGCGCACAAAAAGCCCGGCGATGGCCGGCTCCTTATAAACCGCCGAAGGCCTCCGGCCGGTAATGGTCAGCATGCCCCGGGCCAGGTCTTTCCCAGCCGCCCAGAGGTCTTTCTCCGTGGGAATCCGGCCTGTCAAAAAGGATTCTACGGCTTCAAAACGATGGGGGGTCGGCGTGCAGGCCCCCAGGGCAAACCGAAACCGGGAAAGGCTGCCGTCTTTTTCCCGACGAGCCATGGCGGCCATGGAGATGCGTGAGATGGAGAGTGCCCGCCGCCGCCCGATCTTCTGAAAATCGGCAAAATTGATGCTGCTGTGCATGGGGGTCAATCTAAACCGGGTGATGATCTCATCGGGAGCCAGCGTACACTGGTAAGGACCGCCGGCCATGTCCGCGATGGCCAGACTGCGTTCGCCGTCGGCATTGCGGACCACCGCCTCGGCGTCGTGGATAATCAACGGCGGTAGCGTGTCCCCGCAGGGGGAGCAATGGGCCACATTGCCCCCTATGGTGGCCACATTACGGATCTGGTTCCCGGCGAATTGGGCGGCGGCTTTTTTTAAAGCCGGGGCGCACCGCGTAATCATCTTTGAAGCTAGAAGGTCGGAGATGGTCACCCCGGCTCCGATTTCCAGGCGTTCGTCCCGGATCGTGATCTGTTTCAACGCGGGCAGACGGCTGATATCGCACAGGCAGTTTGTTTCCAGGGACCCGGCCCGCATATCGATCATCAGATCCGTTCCACCGGCTAAAATGCGTACCCTTCCCAGGCCGTCACGAAGAAAGGCCACAGCCTCATCAAGGTCCCGCGGGCGAAAATAGTCAATCTCAGACATGGACCCTTTGACTCCTGATCATATGCCCCCCAAGGGGGGCACATGCGCTAAGTTGATTTGCATTAAATATTAGGGTGCAAATTTTTAATAAGACATCCACGGTTCATGGGAGGCAACCGGTGGTTCATTCTTTTTCGACGTCTGCATCCCCCAGAGCCTCGATGGCGGAGATGATACTGCCGTAACCGGTACAACGGCATAAATGGCCGGCAACGGCCGCACGAATTTCGCGGCTTCCGGGATGGGGATTCCGCGCCAAGAGCGCATGGGTGCTCATCAGGATGCCGGGGGTACAAAACCCGCATTGAACGGCATGATGATCCCGAAAGGCCGCTTGAATGGGATGCAGGTCACCGTCTGTCTCCAGCCCCTCAACCGTGAGCACTTCCCGGCCGTCCAATTGGGCGGCAAACATCAGGCAGGCGTTAACGGCCATGCCGTCCACCAGGATGGTGCAAGCCCCGCACTCACCGATACCGCAGCCCTCCTTGGTCCCCATCAACCCCAGGCGGCCGCGGATCAACTCCAGAGCCGATATGCCGGCGGGAATGTCAAGGGCCCGCTGTTCACCGTTCAATGTAAAGCGGATATCCATTTTAGCGCAGTCCGTCTTCACACCGGGCATCTTCCCGTTTCAAACCGCCCACCCGGGCCCCCGGCCGTCCCGAGTCGGTAACCACCACGATCAACACCAGTTCGTCCCCCATGGGTGCATCCGGAATGCGGATCTCCATGGCGTCAAAATGGGACCGCACGAAGGCGGCATCCTTATAGTGTACCGGCACATCGATGGCCACACCGGGAAAACCACGCTTTTTGGCCGAGGGGATAAGGGCCTTGCCGCCACCGACATTATCGCGCAGGGGCTTGCCCAGGGCCGGATGCATCATGGCGGCGCAATGTTCCAGTTCGCCGTGGGGGCCCACGATGGCCGCTTTGCCGTAGCTGTGTACCGCCTCAGGCGCAATCCCCAGCGTGGCTACAGCCTTTTGGGTCAGCATCTCGCCCAGAGATTCGCTCCAGGCATACAGCAGGCTCAGGTCCTCCTGGTAGATTCCGGCAAACGGGTTTTTAAAAACCGCCGCCGCGGCTGCTTTGCGGGTGGGTGTCTCCAGGGTGACCCTCCCGTCGGAATGGGTTTCTTCCACAAAGGTATGAATTTTTCGAATTTGGGGTCCGTCGGTCATGGATTCCTCCTCGTTTTTCACATTGCCGTGTCTATAGTGTGACGCACGGACGCAGCCGATTACGCCCATCGTGCGGTAATGGTTTTCTGGTCAAGAAACAGGCGTAGGGAGTCGATTCTGGATTTGGCCACACCCAGGGCGGATTCGTTCTTCGATCCCAGGGGAAAGAAGGCAAAGGGCTGGGGAACAGGCACATTGATGCCGATGTTGCCCACATCGGCCGCCTGGGTGAATTTGCGGGCCGTTCCGCCATCCCGAGTGAAAATGCATCCGGAGTGCCCATAGTCGTCTTTAAGGTTAATCCAATCCAGGGCTTGGTCCAGGCTATCGGCACGGATCAGGTTCACCACCGGTCCGAAAGCCTCCTCCCTGGCGACCTGCATGTCAATATGCACCTCGTCTAAAATCGAGGGGGCCAGGAAAAACCCGTTTTCCCCGCCGGAGACATTGGGATGCCGGCCGTCGAGGAGCAGCTTGGCGCCTTCTGCCAATCCCTTTTCAACAAAGCGGATCACCTTATCGCGACCTTTGGCGGAGACCATGGGGCCCAACTCCGTTGTTTCATCAAGGCCGTATCCGAGCTTCATCTGTTTGGAGGCTGCGATAAGCTTCTCCTTGACGGCAGTGTAGGCGTCCCCCACGAAAAGGAGATTGTCCGATCCCAGGCAGCGTTGACCGCCCATGCCGTAGCACCCGCGCTTGAGTCCGTCGACCACCGCATCCACATTACAGTCGGGCATGATGACCACGTGGTTTTTCCCGTTTCCGTTAATGGAGGCCTCTTTTCCCAACCGTCCCGCCTGTTCGAAGAGCATTTGGCCGACAGCGGACGAACCGATAAAACCGACCCCCTTGATCACCGGATGCGACAGTATTTTTTGGTTGACCGCCCCGCCGCCGTGAATCAAGTTCACCAGCCCCGGCGGGAAGCCCTTGACTTCATGGAGGACCCGAAACACGGCATCCAGGCACACCGGATCGACCCTGCTGGGGCTGACCACCACCGGGCATCCGGAGGCAATAGCATAGGGAACGAAGGACGACCAGGCATGCATGGGGATATTATTGGGAGTAATGATCAGAAAAACACCCCGCGGCTCCCAAATCATGGCCTGGTCCAGCCCCTTGGCCAGATCGGTGACATACTCACCTTTGGTTAACAGCAATAAGGCCGAGCAGGCGGATTCAATGTTCTCAATACAGCGCCGAACGGTGCCCCGGGCTTCACCCAGGGTGCGTCCGTGGTCCTGAACCAGCACCCGCACCAGGCGCTCGAAATGCTCCTCGAATTTCCCTCTAAGATCGAACAGGTAGCGCGCCTTGTCCCGCAGCGGCACATCGCGCCATACCGGAAGAGCCTCTCTTGCCGACTGAATCGCCCTTTCAATTTCATCATCCGTGGCCGAGGGTGTTTCGGCAATCACTTCGCCGGTGGCCGGGTTCACATCCTCGGAAACCGTCGTGGATGTCGATGCCACCCACTGGCCGTTGAGGTAAAATGGTAATTTTCCATAGTATTTCTGTACTTCACTCAAAACTGCCATTAATCTTCTCCTTATGGGTTAGTCTATCCGGCGGCGGGCATTTTGGACGGCGCCACATCCGGCAGAACTTCAACACCGGGATGATCGGACGCCATCTTGTCCAGTACCACGTCCAAGGCCATTAATACGTGTGTTTTCATCAATTCACAGGCTCGCGCCTTCTCTTTTTCCTTTAACGCCTGAAAAATCAAACGGTGGTATCGCACCGATGAGTCGAGATGCGTCCTATCCTGCAATGACAGATAGCTGAACCGCGTTACCTGATGGTGCAGGCTGGCGGTGATTTTTTTTAAGCGGACATTGTTGGCAACCGTCATGATCCGTTCGTGAAAGCGCCAATGATGATCCTGGTAACCGAGCAGATCCGCCGGGTTTTTGGACACGCATTTTTGCATGTCTGACACTATTTTTTCAAGGGAGTTGAGCCGGTCATCGGTCATAAGGTCCAGGGCCAGATCCGTCGCCATTTCGTACAGATGGGCCTTTAAGGTATAGACCTCCCAAACATCTTTTTTCGTCATCCTTGAGACAAATACGCCGCGTCTCGGTTTGCGAACGATCAAGCCTTCGATTTCGAGGGCCTTGAAAGCTTCCCGGATCGGCATGCGGCTGATATTCAGCCGGCTGGAAATCTCTTCTTCGGTAAGCTTCTGGCCCGGATGGTATTCACCCTTGATGATCCAGAGCTGGATGTGGCGCCTGGCGATATCGACGAGAGATTCTATTTTCATGGGGCCTTCATCTCATTTTACCAGCCGGGCATCCGCCGATCTCACTATGGACGCGATCTCTTCGACGGTGTCCTTCCCAAGGGCTGCCGGGGTGGATTGAGTCAAGAGGGAACGGCAGGTAATCTTTGCCCGGGCCGTCAGGTCTTGGCGGCCTTGGGCTTCCCAACCCTCCCGGTCCACTTGTACAAAATTGGCCGGCACCAGGCTGTCCCGGCAATGGCGCAGGGTGTGCTCGGAGGTAAGGAATTCATGGCCCGGTTCCGTGTTTAACAGCTCCGGCCAGGCCATGCTGTCGTCATCGATGCTTACCTTTCCGATGATGCGTTTTACGCTTCCCAAGACTTCATTATCAATGATCAATTGCGCCGGGCTGATGGTGGTGGCGGTTTCGATTTGTCCGGCACCGCCAAGAATATCCGCCCCGGAGATCCCGATTAATATGCTTCGCAGGGCCCCTTCACTCATGCACTGCCCGTCTATATGCGGTGAATCGGAACCCGTCCCGTAAGTATGGGTGGGAAGACCGAACGCGGATTTAATGAACTGTACGGCCAGCGCCGCCCCCTGTAGGCATTCGGCGCTGGATTGAAGGCTTTTTCCGGTGCGCATATCCGTTGAAAATATCAGGGGAGTAGCGATGACGGGAGACCCGCACTGCAGCACCTGGCTGGCAGCCGTCATGGCCACAATTTCGGCAGTGGCCACCAGCACGGCACCCGGCATGGTTACCGGGGCGGTGGATCCGGACCCGGGCAGGGAGCAGGCGTGCAGAGGAATACCGGCCCGCGAACATCTTGATATCACTTCCAGATCCATGTACTTGAATTCCAGGGGGGTCAAGGCGCAGGTGATGAAGCTGGCCGGCGAGGCAGGTTTTGAGGCGGACTCGCCGCCTGCGGCCGCCTGGCACAGATCAATCAGATACTCAATGCTTTCCCCGGTATAAGGCTGGACCATGACATGCTTTCGGGTATGCGGCAGGAGCGCGCTCAGGGCATGTATATCCGCGGTGGCGGGCGGGGCGTCACCGGCAACCGGAAAGGCGCAAAAATCGATATGCGCCAAGCGGTCGACGAGTGCGGCCCAGGATTTGATGTCCGCCGAAGTGACTTTACGGTATACCCCGGTACTGGGATCAATCCATGACTGGGCGCCTGTATTGGTTCTGGCGAAAAACAGCCCCTTGCCGTGGGGAATGTGCAGGGTGTTTTGGGGGTCCTTTCCTGCAAGAGTCACCGATTTTGGGGCTTTTTTGAGCTGCTCTTGGAGAAAGGGCTTTGGAAAACGCACCATTTTGGTGGCGGCATCTACATTGGCACCGGCCTTTTTCAGCAGGTCCAGCACCTCGGGATGGTCCATTTTAACCCCACGCCGGTCAAGCAGTTCATATACCCGTGAAGTGAAGCGTTCCATTTGCTCGGATGAAAGATACGCAAATACCGGTCTTAATTTCATATACCCCTCAATCAAGTACTATGGCCCTCCCTGGGCACGCCCAGCCCTCCGGGGTACCGGTCGGTCACGGCAATAGAATCCGGCCATAGGCCATTCACGGTTAAGGATAGATTTCCAGAGTTCTTATCGGCGAGCATTCAAACAGGCGCCGCAAGGGTGTTATTATCGGTGATGACCGCGCCTTTTTCCCGCATCTCCTCTACTGCCTCCGCGGTACCGGCGGGGGTGACCCCCCGGCACAGATCGTAAAGGAGATGGACCCGGTATCCGGCTGCAATGGCATCCAGCACGGTGAATTTAACGCAGACATCCGTGGCCAGACCGTAGACCAAAAGATGTATTACCCCGGCCTGTTGCAGACGATCATCCAGTCCGGTTTTTTTCCCGCCGTCATCGGCGAATCCGGAGTAGGAGTCGAAGCGGGGGTCCATCCCTTTTTGAACCACCGCCTTAAAGCGGTCGGTTGGTATCAGTATCCTGGCGCCGTCCGTCCCCTGAATGCAATGCGCGGGCCACATGATCTGGGAACGGCCGTCGACCTCCATGGGTTCGAAGAGGACGGCGCCGGGATTGTTGATACCAAAACTGATGTGGTTTTCGGGATGCCAGTCCTGGGTGGCGTAAACCGGAAAACCCTTATGGATTAAGGCTTCGGTAGCCTTAATAACCGTATTGATATAGTCTTCATCCGTTCCGGCCACCGCCAGGGGCCCATCCTTGGCCTCGGTGAAATCTTCCTGGAAATCGACCACAAGGGCGGCGGTAGTGGCTGGATTTTGAGGGTTCGAATTCATCGGATTTTGTATACAATATACGAAATGTGGGGTCAAGGCCTCTTTTAACAGCTTCACCCAGGGGCGCTAATGGGCGCGACCGACCGGATAAGCGTTTTGGTTCCAAATGCGGGGGCGTGACGCTCTCCGCGGCGCACAAAATCCATCGTGAAACAAGGCACCGATTTATTAAAACGGCTCTATGCGCATAAAAATCATGCCTGACAGGCAAAGCTGGGCTTGAATCGTGGGGTGCCGGCAGGCACCTTGGGTAGTGTGGAGCGACGCCTTCTTACAAATCGGCGATCTTTTCTTCGGCAAGATTGCGGTACATGGAGTCCTGATGATCGGACACGATCTTTTGATAGGTTTGCCGGCTTTTTTCTCCCAAGGTCATGGCGTCATACAGACCGGCCAAATTGAACAGGGCTTCGTCCTTGGCCGGAGCGTCCGCCGCGGCAACGATCATTTCAAAATACTTGGCCGCATTTTCAAAATCCTGTTTGCCCGCATAGGCATAGCCAAGACCCTCTAAAAGGCGGTATTTGATGAGGGGTTCGGTTTCGAAATCATCCAGGGCCCGTCTGTATAGATCAGCGGCCCGGTCGAACTCTTTTTTCTGAAAACAGATATCGGCCAGGGTGATGCGGGCCAATTTCCCGGCGTCTTTTCCCGCATACTTGTCCAGGATCAAGGCAAACCGGTCTTTTAGGGCGTCAATATCCGTTTCCGAGCCCTCGGCCTCATCCTTTAGGGTGTTATATGATTTCGTAGCCTCGTCCAGAAGCGTAAAGGCCTTTATTTCAGACTGCTTTGATAGGTATCGCATGCCGCTGATTAAAAGAATCAAGGCCACAACGGCACCGAAACCGATCATCAGGTAGTTGGCGTGTTCCACACAAAAGTTGAACAGCTTCCGTGAAAAGGTCAGGAACTCATCCGGCTCTTTAAGGAGCTGCTTCCGGGTTACTCGTTTTTTTGCCACCGTTTCCTCCAGTCAACCTTAGGGTGCCCTGATTACATACCGGTATTATCAACCAGAAGCATCAAAAAAGGATCACCAAAAAAGGGTTACCAGACCAGAGATTTATGAATCCATCCCTCATCTCCATC
>CAZWGD010000093.1:0-7796 GCA_964633235.1 uncultured Desulfobacteraceae bacterium
GTTGATCCATGGCATCAACCCGTACGGGTTTAAGTATAAACGCCGGGTTACTGAAAATAACGTGGATTTGAATCGCAACTGTTCCACTGACAAAACCCTGTACGATTCCGTTAATTCCGGATATTCAAATCTAATCGGGATGTTGAACCCGACAAAAAAGGCGCATACCAAAAGTCTGGGCAATATCTTCTTTCAGGTGACCGCCATCCAGAAGATCATACAGCATTCAATGGCAGTATTGCGCCAGGCTATCCTGCAGGGACAGTATCAGTATGAAAAGGGTGTCTATTTTGGAGGCAAGGAGCTTGAACCCTCCATCAAAGCCGTCACCCCGCTAATTCAGGATACGGCAGGCGATTACACCACGGTGTTTACTATCGATCTGCATACGGGTTATGGGGAAAGGGGTACCCTGCACCTGTTTCCAAACCCCATGAAAGACCAGGCCAAAAAGGCCAAGATTGAAAGCATATTTTCCGGAATGCACATAGACTGGGGGGATGGAGACGATTTTTATACCGTTACCGGTGATTTTGCTACCTATGTGGGACGGATCATTCCGGAAAAGTACTATCTGAACATGGGCTTTGAGTTCGGTACCCTGGACAGCCAGGTTACCATGGGCGCCATCAAATCATTGCACAATGTTATTCTTGAAAATCAGGGCGTACACTTCGGCTATCGATCAAAGGCGGATGAGGAAGTCATCAAGGATCGGTTTTTGGAGGGATACTACCCTTCGAGCGAACCCTGGCGGTCCAAGGCCATTGCGGATGCGAAAAGGACCCTCATGCAGGCAATACAAGAATATCTGGAAATCGATTGAGTAATCCCCGGCCGAAAAACCGCCGCATTAGGTCGGTTTTATACCCCGCAGACGTTCTGACCGGCGGCGCAACAGCTCGACCGTCGTCAGCAGCAGAACCGAAAAGATCACCAGGATGGTGGCCACGGCCAGAATGGTGGGGCTGATTTGCTCCCGAATACCGGCCCACATCTGTCTTGGAATGGTGCGTTGCTCAAAACCGGCCAAAAAAAGGACCACTACGACCTCATCGAAGGAGGTCACAAATGCAAACAGGGAGCCCGATATGACCCCCGGCAGAATCAGGGGCATCACCACCTTGCGAAAGGTGGTGATCGTACCGGCGCCCAGGCTGTTTGAGGCCCGGATCAGGTTCTGATCGAAGCCGATCAAGGTGGCCGTCACCGTGATTACCACGAAGGGGATGCCCAGGGCGGTGTGGGCCAATATCAGGCCGGGGTAGGTCTGGGCAAGATTGATTTTGGAGTAGAAAAAAAACATGCCGGCGGCCGAGATAATCAGGGGTACGATCATAGGCGAAATCAGCAGGCCCATGATGGGCACGCGAAAGGGCGTGGTGGGCCGGCTCAATCCCCAGGCCGCCAGGATACCGAAGGTTGTCGCCAGGATGGTGGCGAAAAATCCCACGATAACACTGTTTTTCATGGAGTGAATCCATTGGGGGTTGTTGATGATGTCCTGATACCACTTCAAAGAAAAGGCACTCGGATCGAGGGAGAGCATGCCGGGGGTGAAGGTGAAGTAGGGTTCCACATTGAAAGACAGGGGAATCAATACGACGATGGGGGCCATCAAAAAAAAGAGGATGCACCCGCAGATAACTCTAAAAGTGTAATACCAGGTCCTTTCCAGACGACCGGCATATAGGGGAGGTGGCATACGCTTATCCCAGTTTCATGTTTTCAATTCCAACTAAACGATTGTAAAGCCAATAGATGATCAGCACACCGGCCAGCAAAGCCGCTCCCATGGCCGAGGCCAGACCCCAGTTAAGGGTTTTCTGCATATGCAGGGCGATGAAATTGCCGATCAGCATGCCGCTGGAACCGCCTACCAGGGCGGGCGTGATATAATATCCGATGGCCAGAATAAAGACCAGGATTCCACCGGCGCCGATACCGGGCACTGTCTGGGGCAGGTATACCTGCCGGAAGGCTCGCACCGGGTTGGCCCCCAGGGAGCGGGCGGCCCTTACATAAGAAGGTGGAATGGTTTTCATGACGCTGAAAAGGGGCAGAATCATGAAAGGGAGCAGGATCTGGCTCATGGCGACAATGGTGCCCGTCATATTGTAAATCATGCGGATACGGTTTTCGTC
This sequence comes from uncultured Desulfobacteraceae bacterium, assembly GCA_964633235.1. Taxonomy (GTDB): domain Bacteria; phylum Desulfobacterota; class Desulfobacteria; order Desulfobacterales; family CAZWGD01; genus CAZWGD01. The sequence goes on from CAZWGD010000093.1 coordinate 2,145, forward strand.
CGCCACCAGGCCCGTCCACACCAGGATATCATTGATCACACCCTCTTTTTGCAACAGCACGATCCAGCTGGTTATGCGCACCAGCAGTGAGGTCCAGAAGGGCAGCAGCACGCAAATCATCAGCAGATTGCTGATCCTAAGGGGCAGTGTTGACAGCAAAAAAGAGACCGGGTAGCCCATCAAGAGGCAGGTGACGGTGACCAGGAGGCTTACCCATAAGGTGCGAATCCAGATGGTATTGTGTATCCGTTGGGTTTCAGGCTGTTGGACCATCTTTCCGTCGGCATCGTATTTCAGATCAAATGTGGAGAGGTAATATCCAAGTGTGTAACCCTTGCCTAAACGCTTAATGACCGCCCAGGTCTCACGCTCTCCCCAGCGCTGGTTGATCATCAGGAAGCGTTCTTTAATAGATCCTTCATCATCTTTTTCAGCTTCACCAATCCCGCTGTCTTGAGGCGCCTTAGCGCTTTCGTCGCCGGTCGGCTGTTGATGGCTCTGTTCGTCCACCTGCGGGGCGGTTTCCGTTTTGTCTCCGGATTCCACTTTCTTATACTGCTGGGTAATCTCGGCCAAGGAAATTCTTTTTTTCGGCTTTTGTTTACTCAGGGTGGCGGCCGTCTTTCTGAACAGGCTGCGCATGCCTGAGGCTTCATAATTCAACCGAATGGCCACCTTACCGAGAGTCCTTTCCTTTTTCAGTTTCGGCAATTCCTGGGCCAGGGCGGCGTAGACCGGTTCATCCGGCAATCCCTTTCCGTCCCAGGACTCCAGGGCGGCGATGGTCTGCGGCATCAGTTGGCCGATTTCCGGGATGCTGACACTGCGCAGCAGCATGGTACCGATGGGCACCAGAAAGGCGATCAGGATGAAGAAAAAGGTGGGTGCGATCAGTAACAGAGCGCGAATTTTTTTGGTCCGCTCCGCGCGCCGGAGGCTGATCTTCAATGGGATGCCGTCAGCGGTGGTTATTTGTTGCATCTGAGAAGGCATAATTGACCCGAGCTAAGCAAAGGACGGGCAGGGCCGCCCGTCCTTCGGGGTGGTTATTTTGCTTTATTCTGATTCGTTAGCTTAAATTTAGTCGGGATTACTTGGCCAGCCAGGCGTTGAACCTTCTAACCATTTCATCCGTGTGATCCGCCCACCAGGTGGTGTTGAAGGCCACGGCGGTTTTGAAGTTTTCAGGAGCCGTGGGCATATGGGGGGCCATTTGGATGTCGGTCCCCACATAGGTTGAAATCAGCGGGACGGAAGATTTGCGGGCCGGTCCGTAGGAAATCCATTTGGCCTGATCGGCGCCCGGCTGCGTCCCGGTGGCAAAACGCACGAAATCCTTGGCCCTTTCGACATTCTTGCTGCCCTTGGGAATGACATAGTAATCCAGGTTGTACAGCTGGCCGTCCCAGATAATTTCAAAGGGCTGGTTGTCTTTCACCATGGCATCAAAGATGCGGCCGTTGTAGGCCGATACCATGACGGCTTCCCCGTCTGCCAGCATCTGGGGCGGCTGCGCGCCTGCTTCCCAGAAGATAAGGGAGTCCTTGATGGTATCCAGTTTGGCAAAGGCCCGCTCGAGGCCTTCCTCGGTTGACAACACGTCATACACCTTATCGTAGGGAACGCCGTCCGCCATCAGGGCCCATTCCATGGCGATGTTCGGGCTCTTACGCAGGGAGCGGACACCGGGGAATTTCTTTACATCAAAGAAGTCCTTAATCGTAGAGGGTTTCTCACCCGGGAATTTGGATTTGTCATAGGCGATGATGTTGGTCCAGATGATGGTCCCGGCCCCGCACTCGTGCAGCGCTCCGGGGAGAAAATCGTCAATTGCCGCTGTGCCGTCTGGCGCTGCTGGGAAGGTCTTCAGGTCAAATATTTCAAAAAGTCCCTCATCACACCCCATTAGCAGGTCCTGCTGCTCCACATCAACCACGTCCCAGGTCACGTTGCCCGCTTCCACCTGGGCCCTGATTTCGGACAGGCCGCCGTTGTAATCTTCGGAATTGACGGTGATGCCGGTTTTAACCGCATATGGTTTATGATAGGCCTCCATTTGGCTTTTGGTATAGGCCCCCCCCCAGGATGTGACCGTGATGCTTTCAGCGGCCAGAGCGGCAGAATACGGCATAGCCAGGAAGAGCGCTACAAGAACAATTGAATATTTACCCCACTTGATGAATACCTGCATCGATAACTCCCTCCTTCGTGTTCGCAAAAGTTTAATTCAGTGTCCGTCCAGAATCGGTGCTTTTTGTCCTTGATCCGCTTATATTCCTGATCCGGTATCACTGATCGGGGTATGCAGGAACAACCACAGGCCCGCAGCCAATATTTTTAGGATCTTTTTGAGCCTGATGCAGCCTGAACTGTCGCAGCTCGTAAAGCGGAACCGGATGATTGGATGAAAAGAACGTATCTGGATGAACTCAATCCGGTTAACCGCGTTTACTAACCCAATCCCGGTCGGCATGTCAAGCAGAAACTTTTCAAGGCCCGGAAAGACCGGAATATTTGATTCCGCACCTTGAATCCTGAAGCGGGCGCCGGCTACTATCGCTCAAAAAGGCTTCCCAAATTCGGCAGCCGATCGTCTACGCCTGACAGCCGCAAACAGTGCCAGCCGATAACCTGGTTGCTGGAGATAACGGGCTTGCCCAAATCCCCCTCCGCGGCCTGCAAAATGGAAAGCGCACGCAGATTCGTACAGGATACGAAAACCGTATCAACCAGCTCGGAGCCACCCAGGTCCAGAACGGCCGCCCGGATCGCATCCGGGGAAATACGCCCCACCTTGGCCTCCTCCGGCTCGTTCCACGAACCCATGACCGGAACCTTCAAACCCTGATCCAGCAAATAGCCCCGCAAGCTGCGGTTGATCTCGTCGGCATAGGGGGTAATCAGGCAGATGCTGCGGGATGACAGGGCCTTAAGGGCCGCCATGGCCGCCTGCATGGGCGATGTACAGGCGACTCCCGGTCGCGCCTCCCGTATGCGCTCCTTCACCACGGCAGGCCCGATGAGCAGGGCCCCGGAAGTGCATCCATAGGCAACCACGTCAAGGGGGAAACCCGGCAGGAGCAGGTCGGCGGCCGGCGCGATTCTTTTTTCCATGGCTCTCAGGCTGTCAGGGGTGATCAGGGGGTCGCAGAACAGGCGGCTCACATAGAAGGAGACGCCCGGAAGCGCGCATATTTCCCGGAGCTCGTATTCGATGGATTGATCGGTGGAGAGCGCCAGCAGACCGATACGCGCCCGCCGGCCCAGACCGGCATCCATTTCATAGGGCAAGTTCTGCTTGTCAATCACCGCCTGATCTCCCGGCAGTTTATCGGTCTCATCGCCTTGCATGCACGGCTCCTTTTTTTATCAGTAAGATCAGGATTGACGGGGGTGAGGATTATCTACTTTAATATTGCATAAGCTGGGGGGCTTCAGAACCGAGCTGTCCCGAATATGGTATTCCAGCTGGCGTATTGGTTGAAACCACGATCCACTACCTGCCCTTTTCAAGGTTGTTTATGCCACTTTGAGGTCGATCCGTTTTCCCCGCAATCGAAAAAAGCATGCCGATGACGCTGCAGCCCAATAAAAATACAATTGCAGGTCATCAACAATGCCGCTATAGCACAAAGCGGCCTCGATCTGAAGCTCAATCATATCTTTTCAGGACGCCTGCAGGACGAAACGTTGGCCCTGCGATTATTTTCACCTGGCCTTCACCCGCCCGCATGAGCTACACCATACGATTCTTGCCAGCATATAAACAACCAAGGGTATCCAGCTAAACGGAACTATTTGATGTCCAAATTGAAAAAGCGTTTTTAACAATGGGGTGGTCTCAAGCCCCTAAACTCTGGGGTTGCATCTTCATAAGCATGACAAATACGGATTATGTCAGCCTCACCCCAGGCGCGGCCAACGATTTGCATGGAGAGCGGCAGCCCTTTAAAGAAGCCGATTGACACACTTATCGCAGGCAATCCAACCACATTAATTGGTTGCCGGAGCGGCACCCCGACCTCACCGAATTTGACCACCTTCCCATTGATCTTTGATGTGCCATCGAGGATTACGGGTGCCACACAGGGGGAACTGGGTAGGATCAAAGCATCAAGACTTTCAAATAAGTTGTCAAAGGCGCCCCGCAGGGTCTGGCGATGGTAGCACGCCTGCACATATTCATCCGTGGTGACGCGACTGCGGTTGCTGAGTTGTTCTTGCAAGTCCTCACCATAACCCTCCCCAATAGACTCACTCTCCCGTAAGTCGGCTTTAACCCCACAACACCATTGCAGGCTGCGGGATTGCGGATTGAACCACCTGTATCGGTCCCTGTGGCGCCCGGACAAAGAAAAGCGGCAACCGCTGCCCCAGAGCCTCCACTGGAACCCCCCGGAGAACGTTTCAGATCCCAGGGATTGCGTGAGGCGCCGTACCAGGGGTTGTTGGTGGTAGATCCTGCGGCAAATTCATGTGTATTGCATTTCCCGAGAATGATGGCACCGGCCCGCTTAAGAAGTTTGACCGATGCCGCATCATTCTCCGGAACGTGATGTTTATAAAAGGATGAACCATAAGTCGTGCGAATATTCTCAGTGTCAAAAAGATCCTTGATACCTACTGGAATACCATGTAGCGGGCCGCGATAATTGCCGGCACTTATGTCACGCTCGGCCTTTTCAGCTTCCTTTATAGCCTGCCCTGGCGCCAAGGTAATGAAAGCGTTCAATGTTGAATTCAACCGCTCACAGCGCTCCAGATGGGCGTTGACAACTTCCACCGGCGAGACTTCCCGGTTGCGTATACGCTCGCTTAGCTCATGAAGCGTTAAGAAACATAGGGAATCATCAGCCATGGTCAACTTCTCCTCTGTGCCGTTCCCCCAAAGACCTTTCTGGTGGTTCTTCATGTATGGCCGTATGCCGGGTCATATTCCCTTGTCGGCAGGTCAGAGGCATAGCACCTGGTGGCGGGGGTTATGGGGTGATCATTTCCCACCATCCCGTGGCCGCGGTAAACCGTTTTAAGGTATAGGTGGCCACCTCAATGCAGCGGCTTTGGATTTTTCGGTAGTTTGTAGTCTCCATGGCGGTTATATTCACCTTGCAAGAATCAGACAATATTTGCAGAACATATCAGTTTCAATCGACCTTAAGGATGCCCCATCGAGGTCAATCCGTTTTCTCCGCAATCTAAAAAACCTTGTCGCCGACGCTGCAAACCAAAAAAATCCAATTGCAGGTCATAGACGCTGCTGCTATAGCACAAAGCAACGTCGATCTGAAGTTCTATCATATCTTTTCAAACCACCTTTATGGTGTGTGTAACAAGGTTACATCCATAAAATTGATCGAAAAAACCGCCACATTCTCACCATGCAGAAAATACAGATACACTTTAACCCGCATCTGGAATTCTAAGAAGCCGCACGTCTTGTTTGTTTGCCTGAACCCCTCGACGGCCGATGAAAATATTGATGATCCGACGGTCCGGCGCTGCATCAGGTATGCCTTTGATTGGGGCTATGGCGGAATGATCATGGCGAACATCTTTGCGCTCAGATCCACGGACCCGAAAAAGCGGTACCAGGTCGATGATCCCGTTGGCGAAGAAAACGACGCTTATTGTAAGTAGTGTATAGGCCGGGGT
>CAZWGD010000094.1:0-7691 GCA_964633235.1 uncultured Desulfobacteraceae bacterium
CTCGCCCACGGCTTTGGTTTGACCCACGAATGCATCAAGAGACTCGGGCCTCATTCTGTCGGCCAGGGGGGTTGCTTGATCTAGAGGATGCATATCATCATTATCCGCAACAAATCATGGGATGTGGCCAGGTTGTCACCGCAACACTATATGCCTCTGGTTTGATTTTCAAGAGCAACTTTATTCAGCGTTCCGCCAATGGGATTTTTCTAATGACTCCCCGGCAAAACCGGTTGAAAAGAGATACAGCGTCGCTGAGCATTGGTTCTCGCTCAAAATCCAAATGTGGCCACCCTGGGAGCGGAGGCGTGGCTTGCATCCAGCAAGAAAGTGGGTTAAGCTGGCGGTCTATTTATAATAACGGCCGCTTAAATGGTTCCAAGCTTTGGTCTGCTAAGGATGAGACGACGTGCAAAAGCTACTGATCTTTCAGCAAAACGGCAGCTGTGAGAGCAAAATTCAGGGGATACGCAAGTATGGCGGCAAGCGGTTCACCATGGAAACCATTTCCATCGATTCTCCGCTGCCGAGTATCATCGACGATACGGATGCCTTTTTTCCCGTTGAGTTTCAAGGGGATTTGGTGCTTGATTTTTTATACCACCCTGATCTGTCCCTTGATTTATCCCGGCGCTGCCAGGCGCTAGGCATTCCGGTTATTGCCTCTGGAAAAAAAATCAAGGTTGAGGGTACGTTTACCCCGCCGACCTGATGCGGACTTCCAAGGCAGGACTGTCTTGGTGATTACGGCAAAAAATTCGGGGCTCCGGAATTAAGCGTGCAAACACTCGACGGATTGATTTCCGCAATTGAGGTCATCCGGGGCGCTCCCTGTGGAGCGACCTGGAGCGCGGCCTCCCGGGTGATACACCTACCCGTGGAAGCGGCCATCATCCGCATGGGCCTGGAAACACAGTTTTTTTGTACGGCCGATCCTGCAAACTGGGACCCGATTCATGGAAAGAGCCCGGTCCACTTCGCCGGTAATATTCATTCCGCCGCCTTGGGACGGGTCTTGAAATGAGGGCATCCCCACCCGCCGGCCCGAAGGGCTGGCTCACCGGGGCAGAATGCCTGCCTTTTTTAAAAATGCCTCGATATCCCGCTGAAAACGACCCCTGTCCGGGGGGCAGTCGTTGTGTCGGCAATCGTAGGTGACGAGCTGGCTGGCGGCCGCCGCCCTGTGAAGAGAAACCCCATGGGCATACGGGATGATGCGGTCATACCGTCCATGGATAATCAGCAGGGGGCCCGTATAGTTTTTAACCACCGAAAGGTTGTCAAAGGCATCGCGCACCAGCATCGGGGGAACGAGATAGCGACCGGCAAATGACCGGGCGCTTTTAAAGGTGGACATTAAGATGAGGGCCGCGGGAGGGCGGCTTGCCGCCAGTCTGCATACGGCCCCTCCACCCATGGAACGTCCGAAAAAAACGATCCGGTCGGTATCCACATCCTTTCTGCTCAGGAGATGATCGTAGGCGGCTTCAAAGGCGGCGGTGATGCTTTTTTGGGACGGGCTTCCACTCGACCTGCCGTATCCGGGAAACTCCACCAGCATCAAACCGATTCCCAACACCGGAAACAGGCTGAATTCATCCACACAAAAATCGATTAGCTCAGCATTGCCATGGGCGAATATTACCGCTGGCGCCGGTCTTGCGGCACCCTCTCCCCTTGCCGGCAAAAACCAGGACTCAATCCTGCCGTGTGGCGTTTTCAGCCATACCTGCTCAAGGCTGCCGGCCGGGGGAGTTCCGTCAGAGGGGGTCAGGAGGGGCTTGGGAAACATCATTCTGCGTTGAAGCAAAAAAAGAAGCCCGCAATACCCCAGATAGATAATTAAAGCCCATAAGACGAACCTCAAAAAAGTGTGCATGTCAAGCGCCCCTACATTCCACAAACTCCCGGCAACAGGAAACCATAAAACGCCAACCCGAACGTGCCCGGCGACATATAACCCACCCGGGCAAAAACGCGGTTCTGGAACACTCGGAGGGTCAGCCGTAAATCCGACGGGATGCTGTCCTGTCATCCGTGGTGAATACAGCGATCTTAGTCAGATGCCTTGATATATTTCTCGGCCTTTTTCATGAACTCGATGCTCTTGGCATAATCGCCCATCAACCCATAGCATAATCCCTTTCCCACATACGCCGGTGCGTAATCGGGATCGAGTTCATTGGCACGGGTGAACTCCCGGAATGCATCAGTGATTTTGCCGTAGTTTAGCAGTTTCATGCCGTTTTCCACATGCCTTGAGGGGGTGTCCAACTCGGCATATTGTGAAAACACAATCGGACTGCATGACACCAGAACGATAAGGATAAGCGCGGAAAAGATAGAATAACCACAACGGCGCATGTGATTTCCTCCTTTAAGCAGGGACTTTTGGTGCCGGGAATATCAATCAGCAACTATAATGACTTTGCAGCTCCTTAACAGAGAAAGATGTTCTGATGAGCCGAAGATCTTGCTCGCATTAGATGTACTGATGATAATATCGGACTTTCCGACACCCTCGGTCTTCAATCCCTTCACCACCAGGGGATTGGGACTGACCTTTGGATGCTGAACAGCGGTTCCCATCTCCCTCATATAACTGGCCACACCGCCTTGCACTGCAAACTCCCGGCTGATAAATGCGGCTCCATAGATTTCACGTCCATCTTTATCACGAATTGTGGGTACCAGCGCGGGATTGAGGTCCAGTCCCCTGGCATCAATAATTAAACCCGAATAAATCTCTTCCGGCGGAGTGGGGTCTTCACCCGGCGTTTTTTCATCTTCCGGGGGAGACGGGGAGGACTCCTTCACCGTTTTGATGGATTCCACCTGTTTGATATCCATGGGCAGAATCAGTTGAGAAAAACCACCGTAAAGACTCATTTGAAGTATGACCTTGACGGTACCGTCCGAAAGATATTCCTGCCTCACGATCTGCGCACTTTTTATTAAATCCTGGATTTTCCCCATGGTTCTGCTGTCTGTTGCGCTAAATTCACCGATGGAGATACGTGTATCGATTCTGATGGATTTGACCACTTCAAGCAGGCTATCGTGGGCATTGGTTACGGCATCGGATAAGGCGCGCTGCCGGTCCCTGGAGTCATTGTCGGTTTTTTGACTGGGATTATCCACTCCCACGGTCGTGATCGTCCCCTGGGTCCAGTTCACCTCAGCGGCCGCTATTTTGTCAACGTATTCACCGGTTGCGGATGATAACCCCATACAAGGCACAACCAGCAGTCCAAGTGTTATTATCATAAGGAAAAATCGCCGAATCATATCGCCCCCAGGTTAAGGAAAATAAACAGGCAACGGCCCGTTTGTGTTCTTCCATGTTTCCATATCAGTACAAAGTTAGCATAAAAGGTGGGTGCAAACAACCTGATTTCGTCTCCGAGTTTTCTCTCCAACGGGGAAATGCTGGGGTTTCCGGATGTCCAAATGAACCTTGGGACTTTCTTGAACAGGGGCGGGCATATCGTGCGTCCTAAAGGTAGATTTCTCAGGGCAATCGCATTTGGATATTGAGTCGGCAGCAAGGCTTGACAGCGATGCTTATTTCTTTTCATGTATTGACTTATCTAGTAGAATGGTTAAATGTACAATACTTGCACATAACCCTAAGGGGGAGTATCAATTCATGTCGCTGCCCAATGAACCGCTACCTAACGAAAATGAAATGATCCAGCGTTTGCCGGATGGAGAGAGGGAAATCATTCTCATCGGCACCGCCCATGTCTCCAAACAAAGCGTCCAACTGGTTCAAACCATGATAGAACAGGAAATTCCGGATACGGTCAGTGTGGAGCTCTGCCGATCCCGATTCTACGCCCTGCGCCAAAAGGATCGTTGGCGGAATACGAACATTGTCAAAGTCGTCAGGGAAAAGAAAGCCTTTCTGCTGTTGTCTAACCTCTTAATGGCCTCCTTCCAGAAGCGCCTGGCTGAAAAACTTGACATCCGGCCGGGGGCCGAAATGCTTCAGGCCATAAAAACCGCAGAAGCAGTGGGCGCGGAAATCCATCTGGCTGATCGGGATATTCAGGTAACCCTCTCCCGGACTTGGCGCACCATGCGTTTGTGGAACAAGCTCAAATTATTGTTTCAGCTGTTCCTGTCCCTGGGGGCGGTGGACGAGATCGGGGAGAAGGAGATCGAGGAGATGAAAAAACAGGATGTGCTGGCGACACTGCTATCTGAGATCACCAAATCGCTTCCCGATTTAAAGGCCATTTTAATCGATGAGCGGGACAGGTATCTTGCCCAGAAAATCAAAACCGCTCCGGGAAACAAAATCCTGGCCGTTGTAGGTGCCGGTCATCTAGCCGGCATACTAAAATACTGGGATACTGAGCAGGATATCAAGGCGCTGGAGGTCATCCCCCCGCCCAAGGCGATTACCGGTGTGTTCAAATGGGGGTTGCCGATCGTCATTCTGGGTCTTTTTATCATGGGTTTTTTTATGGGCGGAGCCAATACGGGCGGAGATATGATTACCTGGTGGGTTATCGCCAATGGGGCCTTGGCGGGACTCGGTGCCCTGGTCGCCCTGGCCCATCCCTTGACGATTGTCTCTTCGGTGGTTGCCGCCCCCCTAACCTCCCTCAATCCAGCCATCGCCGCCGGGTGGGTTTCGGGTCTGGTCGAAGCCTTCTCGCGCAAACCAAGGGTCAAGGATTTGGAAAATCTGCCCCGGGATATCATTTCGATCCGGGGTTTCTGGAAAAATAAAGTCACCCGCATCCTGCTCGTGGTGGTCTTTACAAATCTGGGAAGCGCGGTGGGCACCTTTGTGGCCATTCCCATGATGGTAAAGCTATTGAATACCTAGTCCCTAGGGTTTCTTTCTGGCGGCAATCCTGACAACCGTACGGTGCGGAACTGCACCGTCCTTGGCGGTACCGGACACCCGGATCAATCGCAGGCGATCTTCCGAAAACAGTCGCACGCAACGGGAATATAACTTCCACTCCAAGGCCAGTCCCTTTTCTTTTACGCGCTCCAGAGTATCGTCCGGGTCGATGGAAAAGGCGCATTGACCGATAATGGGACCGGTATCTTCGCCGTAATCGACGAAGTGCACGGTACTCCCGGCCACCTTGCATCCGTAGCGAAAGGTATCGCCGTAGCCGTCACTGCCGGGAAAGGCGGGCAGGAGTGCCGGGTGGATATTCATTATCCTCGGCATAGGGAAATGACGGTTTACCCGATCAACGAAATAGGGGGTCAGGATTCTCATAAACCCGGCCAAGACCAGCAAATCAAAAGGATATGGCTGCATTTTCTCGAGCATCAAGGCTTCCGCAGCCACCCGCGAGTGCAAGAATGCCGTTTCCTTCTCCCCTGCCTGGGAATCGCGGAAGAAGCGTTGTTTGCCCCAAACATCTAAAAAATCAAAATCACTGGGCAACTTGACATCTTCGGGTTTGCGGTAATAGCGTGCAATGATCTCTCCGTATTCGACCACAAAAGTCGGAATGTTCTGCGCGGCGGCCCTTACAAGCCCGGCGGCTTTTGGCTGGTCTGAACCTACAAAAACGACATTGCCATGGATGGCACCGGTTTGGCAGGCGTCAAGAATCGCTTGCAGATTCGTACCGCCGCCTGATATCAGCGCCCCGATGCGAAGCTTCTTTTTCATATGCTTCCCTTTGGTTGATCATCACAAAACTTGCGTTAAACCGGTTAAACTGGCCCCATAGCAGATATGCCCATGCGTGTCAAACAACCCCGTGGACCGGTGACGGTGATAACCGTGTCCGAAAATCCGACTACCGGCAAGGTTGTTTCTTTCGAACCACGCTCCGCGCGCAGCCGCCCGGTCGGACGGCGCAGGGCAACCGCATTTGGGTGTTGAGTCAGCATCGCCGCTAGGCTTCATTCGTTCCCAATGCGGTTGCCCTGCGACAGCGGCAATGTGGTTGACATCATCTGAAGATGTTACTATATTCCCCTCCAACAAAAAAACGACTCAAAATGAAAGGGATGGAAAACCATGTCGGAAAATATTACGGAAATAGACGACAGCAGTTTCGAGGCGGATGTGTTGGGCGCCGACAAACCTGTGCTGGTAGACTTTTGGGCGCCCTGGTGCGGCCCTTGTAGGGCCATAGGACCGGTTATCGAAAAATTAGCCGGATCTTACGGCGATAAAATGGAATTTAAAAAGTGCAACGTGGATGACAACCCCATCACCCCCGGCAAGTTCGGTATCAAATCGATTCCCACGCTTATCTTCTTCAAGGGGGGCAAGCTGGAAGAACAGATTGTCGGGATCGTTTCCAAGTCCAAACTGGAAGAAGTCATCAATCGTATCACCTAGTCGAATCATTACCGCATGTAAGCCTAATCCATTCTCAAAGGGCGGTGCCAATCGCCGGGTCTTTTCATATGCATACTCATGGGGTGGAAAGAATCGTTATCGTTTGCCTGCTGGCAACGCTGCTGGCGCTGGGATGCGCCGGGGTTGAGAGCAGGGGGGACAAATCCGCCGAGCAACTCATCAACGAAGGGATGGCTCAGTTCAACAATAAAAAATATAAAAAGTCCTTATCCCTTTTTCAGGAGCTTAAGGATTGGCACCCTTTGAGCAAATATGTGATTCTAGCGGAATTGAAAAGCGCGGATGCACAGTTCCAATTAAAGGCCTATGACGAGGCCGTTATCGCTTACGAGGAATTTGAAGAACTGCATCCCAAAAATGAGGCCATACCCTATATCATCTACCAGATCGGCCGCTCTCATTATGAACAGATCGATTCCGTCGACCGTGATCAGAGGGCAACCAGAAACGCCCTGAAAGCATTTCAAAAGCTAATAAAGCATTATCCGGACAGTCCATATGCCATGCGCTCCAGAGACCTCATTAGCGACTGTAACGAGGCGCTGGCCGGCCATGACATGTATGTGGGCCTTTTTTACTACAAAAGCAAACACTATAAAGCCGCTTTAAGCCGCTTCAAGCGCGTGCTTGTCGATTATCCCGAGGGCGGACATGGGGCCAAGGCCCGGGAATATATCCGACGCTGCGAAAAAAAAATTCAGAAGCGACAAGTTCTGAAATAGCCCTTTACATCCTGGATCTGCTGATGTATGGGACGTTTCAAATTTGAATCGCCGGCTAATTATTAGGGAGAAGTCAGCATGTCAAAAATATGCGAAGTATGTGGCAAAAAGCCGATAACCGGTCATCATATCAGCCATGCCCATAACCTTACCAAGCGCCGTTTCAACCCGAACCTTCAAAGAGTTCGCGCCAAAGACGGCAACCGCGTTAGAAAAATGGTGGTATGCACTAGTTGCATAAAATCCGGGTTGATTGTTAAGGCGCCCTAAGCGACTCGTTTCACACCCTGTACGTGCCGAATCTTCTTTAAAGACGACAATATCCGGGCCAGATGTTCGGTGCCCTCCACATCAATGGTGAAAAACGTGTCCACCATCTTATTGTCCCGGATGACCGTATTGGCACTGATGATATTAGCATTATTCTTGCTGATATTGGCGGCTACATCGGCCAGAAGACCGATGCGATCATAGGCATACACACGAATTTTTACAGGGTAAGTTTCCGACGTGTCCAGGTTCCACTCCACCTCTATACGCCTGTCGGGATTCATGTTCTTTGCGTTGACGCATCCGGTTCGATGGACGGTTACCCCGTAGCCGCGGGTTATGTACCC
>CAZWGD010000095.1:0-5667 GCA_964633235.1 uncultured Desulfobacteraceae bacterium
GTGTAATAATGCCGACAATGATGGCTAAAAGGTGCTGAAGGGCCGCGATCATACCGTCCTTCACAGAGGGGTTGTCCTCTAACCGGTAGATGAGTTCGAAACTGTCCTTATTCTCTTCTTGCTCAGCATGCATGTTTTTGTTATTCATCAGCAATTCCCTCCTTACAAAATTTGTCATGGTCGGATTCCCTGTCCCCTGGGTCATCCAGGCATAGCTCCATCGCCCGGATGATATCCTCGTAACCGGTGCAACGGCATAGGTTTCCCGCGTGTCCACTCCGGATTTCTTGACGGGAAACCTTGCTGCCCTTATGCTTCTCTACGAAAGCGGTGGAAGACATGATCAGACCCGGGGTGCAGAAACCACACTGCACGGCACCTGTATCCAAGTAGGCTTGCTGCACTGCGGTTAACTTACCGTTTTTTATTTCACCCTCGGTGGTACGGATACGACGACCGTCCATCCAAACCGCCAGATATAAGCATGAATCCAGTGGAAGGTCGTCCACCAGTACGGTACAGGCGCCGCATTCTCCGACGCCACAGCCCTCTTTGACGCTGGTATAACCATTTTCCCGCAGGACCTCGAGCAGCGAATGTCGCACGTCCACTGCCAAAGTCACGGGTTTGCCATTGATCGTACAGTTTATGTTTCGGATCATAATATAGATACTCCACATTGGTTAAGGGCTTTTTGTAATATACGTTCTGCCAGTGTTTTGATGATATGCTCGCGAAAAGCTTTGGGCGCCCGCCAGGACTCCCGGGGCCTCAGATCATCCAGGACAGACTCCCGTATGAGTTGCAGCAGTGATTGATCTATAACCGCTCCCCGCGCCTTTTCCTCGGTTTTCCAGCACCGCAAAGGTGTGGGCCCCGCCACGGTAAATGCCAATCGCAAATCGGCCACATGATCCCCTTCAAGCTTGCAGCCGGCTGCGCAGCCGATGGTGGCGATATCCATTGCATCGCGCATGGCATATTTGTAATATTTGGCGGACCAGCCGCGGTAGTCTTCCGGAGCAATCTGCAAAGAAGTCATGATTTCCGCTGGTTTTCGGTCCACCTGACCGGGTCCCTGATAAAACTCAGGCAACGGCAATCGGCGCTCGCCCTGGGGCCCTTTTAGCACGGCAACCGCGTTTAATACCAACAGCGGGGCCGCGCTGTCGGCGCTGGGTACGCCGTTGCAGATATTTCCGCCCACAGTTGCCATGTTGCGTACCTGGGGACCACCTACTGACGCAGCCCCTTCCGACAAAACAGGTATGTTTTCTGTGATGATCCGCGATTCCATCAGATCGGTGAAGGTAGCCCCCGAGCCCACGATGATGCTTCCATCGGGTGTCTGGACAATATCTTTTAACTCGGCCACGTCATGAATATCCACCAGATGGCGATAATCCGGATGTTTCTGATGCAAACGAACCAACACATCGGTACCCCCGGCAATGGGGATGGCTTTGGGATTCTGTATAAGAAGCTCTATTGCTTCGTCGACCGTATTTGCCTTGTGATAACTGTCTATATCAAACATTGCTATTCACCTAAATCAAGGCCGCCGCCTTAAAATGCTTGAACAGAGTCTTGGGATTGAGAGGCAGCTCATTGATGGGCACCCCGGTGGCATCCAGAATGGCATTACGGATGGCCGGTGCGGGCGACAGCACCGGTGGCTCACCCAGGGATTTACCACCGTAAGGGTGCGTGGGTTCGTTGGTTTCCACAAATTCGGCTCCAAGGTCTGGAATGTCCATGATAGTCGGCACCTTGTAATCCAACATATTGTTGTTGTAAATTCGGCCGGAGTCAGGATCGATCATAAGCACTTCGTACAAAGCCGCTCCGATGCCCATGGCCATGCCACCGTGTACCTGGCCTTCAGCGGTCAAGGGGTTGATGACCACACCGCAGTCATGCACATTATAAATCTCGTTGATCTTGACTCTGCACATGGGGATATCCACCTCCAGTTCCACGAACGTGCACCCGAAGGACGGCGCATTGGTACGGGTCTTGTAACTGACCTCGGCCGTGATCTGACCACCGCGATTCTTATCGTAATAAGCGTCCATGGCCACGTCCTGGAGGCTTATCACCACTGTTTCGGGGGTTCGGGCAACGACAATCTTGCCATCTTCAATATCAAGATCTGCAGGATTCACCCCGGTGATAACACCGGCATAGTCCAGAATCTTCTCCTTTAGCCGCCGTGCGGTGCGCATCACAGCCTGACCACCCACATAGGTCTGGCGTGAAGCATAGGCCCCGGTGTCAAAGGGAGTACAGTCAGTATCCTGAGTAGAGACAACGTTCACCTTGGCAAAGGGTACGCCAAGGGTTTCGGCTGCCATTTGAGAAAAAACCGTATCTGAACCCTGACCGATCTCAGTCGCCCCCATCTGCAGATGCACGGACCCGTCCTGATTCAGGGTGAGCCGGGCGCTGGCAGTCTCCACACAGACCGGATAGGTACCCGAGCCATAGCTGAAGCAAGCCACCCCCATTCCGCGACGAACCGGTCCCGTCTGGACATGAGGCCAGTCGGTACGCTTTTGGTCCCAACGGATCATTTCCCGGCCCTTCTCAAGACATTCCACCAGCCCGGCACTCAGTATGGGTCGTTTGCCGATTTGATTCATGTCTCCGGTCCTGACCGCATTTTTAAGGCGGAACTCCACCGAATCGATACCTAAGGAACGTGCGGCGTCTTCCATGATACAATCAATGGCGTAGGTCATCTGCGGGGAGCCATAGCCACGCATCGCGCCAGCCGCCGGAAAATTGCCGTAAATGGTTCGGGCACGACAGCGGTATACTGCCCGCGGATACATTAAATGCGCTTTTGCGGTGCCTGCGGATACAATGGAATGTGCATGGGAGGCATAGGCGCCGGTATTCGAGAGCGCATCGAAATTTATCAGCATGACGGTGCCTTCCTTTTGCACACCCAGCTGTATTTGGACCCGGAAAGGATGGCGTACCCGGGTGCCGATCATACACTCCTCGCGATCCAGTCGTAACTTGACCGGTACACCGCCCAGCTTTAGTGTCAAAAACGCCACCATGGGCTCCAGAATTACGTCCTGCTTGTTGCCGAAGCCACCCCCCACGCTAGGCTTAATGACACGAATCTGGCTCCAGGGCAACCCGAGGGCCTCACCCACCACACGGCGCACGATATGGGGAATTTGGGTGGAGGATACGATGACAATCCTTCCTAGATCGTCCGTATAGGCATAGGCCGAATGATTCTCCAGGTGGCAGTGCTGCACCACCTGGGTTTCAAAGCAACCATCAATCAAAAGGTCAGAATTATCCCTGGCTTGCTCCCAGTCCCCACCGGCCACATAAGTGTGTTCCTTAACGATGTTATGGGTCTTTTTATGAATTTCGGCTGCATCTTCAGATAGTACATCTTCTCCGCGCACGAGTGGTTTGTAGGTTTCATATTCGACTTCTATTAATGATACCGCCCTGTGGGCCACCAATTCATTTTCTGCAACCACAATGGCGATTTCATCCCCCTCGTATCGGATATGATCGGTCAGCAACAATCGGTCTGCCACGTCCATATGGGCCGGATCCAATGAAAAGGGATGGCCGGCTGTACTAAAAACATTCTTGGGTACGTCCGCATAAGTAAAGATCCCATCCACGCCGGACAAATTCTTTGCCCGGCCGGTGTCGATCTTCACAACCCTGCCATGGGCGATCGTACTTCGCAGGTATTTTGCTACACGCATGCCCGGCAGAGAAAAGTCATCGGTATAGCGAGCCTTGCCGGTGACCTTGGCCACACCATCCACTCTTTGAACCGCTTTGCCTACTGCCATGATTTTATTCCGTTTTAGAATTAAAGGTTTTTAGTAAGAGGCGGCAAATGACAAACGGCCTGCCAAAGGATAGCCATTTCCGCCGCTTTCCTCAGGTTGATAGGGGCGTTACCGCTCCCTTTGAAGGCTACACTTTGAGCGGTGTAGTCCTTTCCTAACGTCGCTCTAACCGCCTCGTTCTCATAAACAAAGCCATCGGTGGTGATCACTATGCTCGACTGTTGACCGTTTTGACGGCACTCTAGACGATTGCCGGCTGTAAAATAATAGCCACGCTGCGAGGAGGCGAAGCTCTCCGCAGTCACATGAAACCGCGGTTTGTCACGATAGGGTGAGCCGCTGGTAGGGCAAAAGGTGGTACAATTGCCGCATTCGTTGCAGTAATCACCAATATTCAAGATCTGGTACCGCTGTCCGATATGGACGGTTTCGAGATCCGTGATCTCAATTCCATCGCCTGCGGATTGGACCTGCTGGACCATAAATGTCGTTGGTTCCAGCGTAAAGCCCATATTGGCGCGATTGGGGCATACCGTGACACAGACGTTGCATAGTTCGTCACAGTAGAGGCAACGCGCTGCTTCTTTTTGTGCCGCATCATCATCGAGGGTTCGAATCACCAGATCGAATCCCGATCTCTCATCAAAACCGGTTTCCGGCAGCTCGATACCGGTTTGACGCCGGGCCTTTCTTTTGTGGAGTTTCCCCCAATCAGTTATTTTTCCGCCGCTTTTCGCCGGTATCCGGAAATCCTCCAAAGCTCGCGCCTTAATCGATTCAGCCACTTTCTTGCCGTCCCCAATGGCCCTGATAAGCGTCGACGCGCCACGGACGGCATCGCCGCCGGCAAACACGTTCTCGATCTGGGTTTCGTGGGAGACGGGATCGATTTCCAATTGTTCCTCGGGGAAGAAGTCCAGATTAACACGTTGACCGATGGCCGAAATGACGCTGTCCACATCCAATTCGAATTCAGACCCCTCGATTTTAATGGGCCGCGGGCGACCGCTGGCATCCTTTTCGCCAAGCTTCATTCGAAAGCACAAACTGGATCGCACACGCCCGTCTTGGATCAGCATGCACTCAGGATTCGTCAGATCCACCAGTTTAATGCCCTCATCCAGCATGCCCTCCACTTCTTCGAGCGCGGCGGGCATTTCCTTGCGGGTGCGCCGATAGAGTACACTCACCTCTCCGTCCGCGCCTACTAATCGTTTGGCGGTTCGGGCCGCATCCATGGCCGAGTTGCCACCCCCGATGACGGCCACTTTTTTACCCAAATATGGTCGTTCCCCCCTTCGTACCGAACTTAGAAATGCCAGTTGGTCCATGACGCCCTCTGCATCCTCACCGGGAACACCCAGGGCGATTCCCTCTTGGGCCCCAACGGCAATGTAGACGTAATCATGGGTTTTGCGCAGGGAACCAAACTTTTCAGCATCGATTCCGGCATTATAATGGATCTCCACCCCGAGGGATAGAATCGCATCGATATCTTTTTTGATGCTGGTCTCATCCAGTCGGAACGCCGGTATGGCATCCGATGCCCAACCCCCGGCAATGGCTTTTTTCTCGTAGATATGGACCTCAAAACCGTCCAACGCTAGAAAATGGGCACAGGCCAGGCCTGAGGGTCCCGCACCGATAATGGCCACTTTGATACCATTGGCCGCCGCCGGCTCCAGACCTATGGGACGATCAAATTGTTGGGTGATGAAGCGTTTAATCTCCCGAATCAACAGTGGTGTGTCATAGTTGAGGCGTGTGCACTTTTCCTGGCAGAGATGATCGCAGACCATCCCCTGAATATTGGGAAATGGGTTGCTCTCCA
>CAZWGD010000095.1:5767-7654 GCA_964633235.1 uncultured Desulfobacteraceae bacterium
TGGCAGAGATGATCGCAGACCATCCCCTGAATATTGGGAAATGGGTTGCTCTCCATGATCACCTGGAACGCCTGGTCATACTCTCCCCGAGCCGTATGGTACATGTAGCCGGGAACATCCTGGCTGACCGGGCAGGTGGTCATGCAGGGGGCTTGAATGCAGTCGAAAGTAGACAGCGGCCGGGGTGTCTTGATGTTTTCATAGGGAAAGCGCTCCTTTTTATAGGCCGTCTTATTCACCACCGACCCGGCATAAGCCTGAAGATTATTCAATTCGGCCCTTGCCGCATCGCTGGCTTCCATGCCACGGGTCATGATAAATTCTTCGAGGGATGGTGCCCCTGCATCTGCCATGGCCCGGCTGGCCTCTTCCAGGTACTGGGACAGCCGCCCGTACCCACCGGGTTTTAGCACATCAGAGCACACCGTCACTGGCTTGAGATTGCAGGCCAGTACATCGGCGAAATTAAAGCAGTCAGTTCCCGCCGAAAAGGAGATACCCAATACGCCGTCAAACTCGGACTGCAGGCGCGCAGCCAGATTGATGCTTATGGGGTGCAACGCCCGGCCGCTCATATATACCATCTGCTCGGATTCGGGCAAATTCTGCTCCTGGTTGCTGGTCTCAAGGGTATTGGTCAGTTTAATGTTAAATTCAACAGCACTCTGTTCGGCAGCATCCAAAAGTGCGCGAATCAGGGCCACGCCGTCAGCATATTTCAGGTCATGCTCGAAGGCCAGATCCGGCACCACGGTGGTAAAACCCAGCTTATCGTTGAGGATGCCGCGCAATCGGTCAGGCCCAAGCAAGGTGGGATTAAGCTTGATGGTCGTGTTCAGCTTGCGTTGGGTCACGAAGTAGTGTCCGATTTTTTCCACTTCATCCGGTGGGCAGCCGTGCATGGTGGAAATGGTGATATTGTCGGACATGCAATCCGGAATATCCAATTCTGTTACACGGGGGTAAAAATTGGCCAGACGCCGGATCTTTTCCGCCTTTTCTTTGGAGCAATCCGCCATTTTGTCCAGGAACCGTTGTACGGTGGGGCTCAAGATGCCTTCCAGGTTGTACCCGACGCTCATATTGAAGATGAAGCCTGCTTCTCCGGGTGTCCCCCAGCCGAACTTGTCCTTGAGAATGTGCAGCACGATCCAGGCGTTGAGGTATTCGTTAAAAGACTGATCCAGCTTCAGCTCCTGGGACCATTCGCAGTTGTACCCCTCGTCGGTCATGTCGATGCAAGGTTTGGTCACTTCCAGTTCGTCCAATACCTGTACTGTTTTCAGCTCTATATAACGTGCCCCGGTCAGCCAGGCGGCGATGATATTCTGGGAAAGTTGGGTATGCGGTCCGGCCGCCACTCCCAGAGGGGTTTCCAAAAGCTTCCCATAGCGGCGTATCCGGAAAGGGTCGGTTGGACTTGGGACGAAAAAGAGTTCTTTTCGAATACCAAAAATCTGTTCCTGCTTTTCTTCTTCCAGAATCCATTGAAGCAAGGTCTCGATGTTACAACACCAAAATTTGTCACTGCTCATGGTATCTTCTCCTTATGATCAGTAAAATTACATCTTATCCCAGAGCTTCTTGCCCATTTTCCTGGCAAACGCCAGCACCTCGCCCTCATCCACTTGGGTAACCTTGCCCTCTTCCACGATTACGCGTCCTTCGGCGATGACGGTTTCCACATGACGGGCATCCAGTCCGTAAACGAAATGGCCTAAAAAGTTGTCCGCTGTCAGCTCGGTGGGGGTGTCATAGTTCAAAATGACAAGGTTGTTGTCGCCGTCTCCCCGGCCACCGAATTCCTTGATGTAACGATGGACATTTCGAAAACGTTCGTAGACGCCGTCAAAGCCGATACCTTCAGTGGCTTGCCCCACAAGAAAC